>CALUPJ010000120.1 GCA_944322555.1 Candidatus Gastranaerophilales bacterium
TTAAAAGAGAAAGAAACAGACGGAAAGAAAGAGAAAATACGCAATTGTTTTCTATGCCCTTACGGGCATTTTCAGCATGCGGGCAAGCCCGCTCTCTTTCGCTCGCTATCGCAGTTTCACTGCACGCTCGCGGCGCTTTGTCTTTCATATGGGTATGTATTATTTTATGTCATCCTGAAAGATTAGAAAAACGAACGAATGTGAAGTTTTTCAATCTGTTCAGGATCTTACGGATTGAAACAGATACGTTAAATTGGTGATTTTAGAGCCTTATAAACCTCAAAATAGCGAAAATACCGGCATTTTCTTCTCTTTAGACTCTTTTTTCTTTTCTTTTTTTTGCTAAAAAAGAAAAGAATATGAACAAGACCAAATTTGATTGTAAAGTTTCACCCTAAAACTTTTTATTTTATTGATTTTGTGCTATAAATATTTATAGTCAATGTAACACAATAGGTATTGTGTTACATTTTTTGTAACATATTTTGCATTATTAAAAAAGCCCGATTTGTCTTATAATCTCATAAGCCACAATTGCTGCCGAATTAGATAAATTCAGGCTTCTCTGCCCCTCTTTCATAGGAATTGTAATAGCGGTATCTTTTGTTACATACTCCGGCGGAAGCCCCCTTGACTCCGGCCCGAAAACAATAAAATCATTCTCTTTAAATTGTATATCCGTATACTTCTTTTTTGACTTAGTTGTCAAATAAAAAAATCTGGCTTCCGGAAACATATTAAATAATTCATCCATTGAACTGATTCTATGCAAATCCACACTTTGCCAATAATCCATGCCGGCACGCTTCATATATTTATCCGATAAAGAAAACCCCAATTTCCCAACAAGGTACAGAGGCGCCCCCGTACAAGCGCAAAGCCTTGCTATATTTCCGGTATTCTGCGGGATTTCCGGCTCATATAAGACAATATTAAACATTTATTCCTTCTCAAACAAATACCTTGCTTCTATAATAACCGGCAGCCCTCTGATTACACAGAATACAATTGCAAATACCGCAGCCCAGAAACCAATTGCCCAGATAATTTCCCTGTGCGGGCATACCGGCATTTTGGCAGCTATTATCAGGATAAAAGCAGCAACTTTAGCAACAGCATAACTGATTCTCATAAACTTTGAACCAGTAATAAACTTACATACCGGATTTACCTGCATACCAAAAGGAGTTAATCCGTGCTCCATTGCAGCACTCCTGATTGTATCGGTTATAAAACCTCTTGTTATTGCAATCAAAGGGAATAAAATACTTAACCAGCCCATAACCGCAAATAATATCCAGTACGTATTTTCCACAATCCGGTCTCCCATAATATCAAGAAGCGCACCAAACTTTGACTCCTCGTGGAACTTTCTTGCAACATAACCGTCTACACCATCAAGTGCAAAAGCCAGTATTGTTAGACCCAATGCCCACAAGTATGCAGGCGTGTTTCCCTGACAGGTATAAATAAGATACACCGCTGCAAACATAACAAAAATTCTGAATATTGATATAAAATTTGCCATTTTGACTCCTTTTTAAATTAATACAGGTAATACCTGAACAATTCGTCCGCTATATGTTAACAAATAATGAACTTTACACCTTCATTCTCGAAAGCGCAAAGTTTTTCTTATTTAAATCCTCCACTTTAGAGCCAAGCATTATTCTCTCGGCTTCTTCAAGCACACTTACGACAGCATATCCGTTAGCGCCGTCAGAGCGGGCTTTCTGGCCGGAAGCACAGCAGTTTACAAAGTGCTGGCATGCAAGCTTTAACGGTTCTATCTCAAGGTAATCAAGCGCATAATTTTGAGTGTTTGCAGGAACAAAATTATCATATACTTTAAGTTTATCAGCCGGAGCCGTATCATCAAACATTGCCGTAGCCTTTGTTCCCCGGACAAGCAAAGTTACATGCTTTTGCGGAGTAATCCAACTGTCAGAAATATGTGCAATCATTCCGCCCTCAAACTCAATACCCAGATGCGTAATATCCATAATATCGTTTCTTTCGGACGAACATCCTATAGCAGAAATCACTTTCACCGGACTTTTTCCCGTTACATAAGCAATCATGGATACATCATGCGGAGCTAAATCCCACATAACACTCCTGTCATTTTTATGGTAATTGACATTCAGTCTGTCGCTCTGCGCATAAACCAAATCACCTAAAACACCTTCTTCTATAAGCATTTTTAATCTGTTAACCGCCGGATGATACAGAAGCAGGTGATCTACCATAAGAACAAGTCCCTTTGAATCTGCAAGCTCTGTTAATACCTTCGCTTCCTCAGCAACGGTGGAAATCGGTTTTTCAACATAAACATTTTTGCCGGCTTCAAGCATAGCTTTTACTATTTTAAAATGAGTATGACTCGGTGTCACAACCGCAACTCCGGTTATTGCCGGATTGCTGATAATATCATTAAAATCTTTTGTGACTTTTACCCCCGGAAACTGTTCTTTTACGGTTTTCAAAGATTCGTCATCCAGATCACAAACCATTTCCAAAACATTAAGATTATAAAAATTGCGGACAATATTGCGTCCCCACATGCCAAAACCTATAACTGCTATTTTTTGTTCTTTCATACTTTCTCTTTCCCCTATAAAAGAATTATATTACAACGATATTTCTTCGTAAAGTACAGGATATTAAATTTTAATTAAGAAAATATATCTTACAAAACATTTTAGAGTCCTGCTTAATCACCTGATATTCTTTTTTAATTGACTTCTAAAGATGTTTATATTATTATCTGTTTTGTTGCCGGTTTTAAGACCGGCAAGTACAAGAGCAGAATTTAAAAATATAACGGCGTGCTCCAGTGGCGGAATCGGTAGACGCGTTGGACTTAAAATCCAATCGGGGCTCAACCTCGGTGCCAGTTCAAGTCTGGCCTGGAGCAAGTTAAAAGATCCGGCTTTTTGTCGGGTCTTTTTTATGCTCCTTACACTCTGGTTTTCAACTCTCGCGTGCCGGACAGTATCTCCTTTTGTAAATCTTTGTAAAGAAATTAGCAAAAAAAAAATTTTTGAAATTATAGTATACATGAGATTTTTATTTTTAAGGAGAATTTTAATGCAAGTACATAAAACACAGGATTATATTAGTTTTGGCTATAATCAACAACTAAATGATAAATTGGTTTCTAAAATACAAAATGCCAAGAAAAATAAAGAATATTTGACCACTCTTTTAAAACTAAACAATCTTACGAATGATACCGAAAATTTATTAAGAAAAGCTGAAAAAAATAAAAGATATGCTCTCGTAAATAAATTGGCGGATGTATTTATTGAATTTAAAACTTTTCTTGCTATTAATATAGAAAGAATATTTCCGAATTTGAACTATACTGCAATTGAATCAGCTTCTTATCTACAAGAGATTGCAAAAGAACAAATAGAGAATCCTGAACACTGGTTATGTGCTGTTGCAAGCGGTTTAACAACATCATTGATGTATGACAGCTATAATGAAGAGGATAACGCGCACCAAATTATAGGTATATTACCCGAGGGAATGAGCATTGAAGAATTTCTGGCTCAGAATGGACTTACACCGGCAGATGGTTCCGCAGAAAATAATAAAAAAGAGGTTGATAAAAATAAAGACAAGAAAAAAGAGAAAAACGAAAAAAGGGGAAAAGAGTTTGTAAAAGAATATATCCCTACCGAATCTTCCAAACTTGGTTTTGCATCTTTAGGCGGAATGAAAAATCTGAAAAAGCTTTTGAATGACAGAATTTTGACAGCTCTGAAAAATCCGGAGCTGGCTAAGCTTGATGAAATTGAATACGGCAAAAAAATGCCAAAGGGTATTCTCCTGTATGGTCCTCCTGGATGCGGAAAAACTACAATTGTTGAACATTTATCGACAGAAGCCGGAGTACCTTTATTGAAACTTGAAGCCGGAACTTTAGGTTCTAAATATATACACGAAACATCTGAACGAATTGATGCTGCATTTGATTACGCGGAATCACGGGCAAAAGAAAAACCCGTTCTCTTATTCCTTGATGATGCTGACGCTTTGCTTTTGGACAGAGGTATGACTTCTTCTGAAAGCCGTATGGAAGAAATGAGTTCATTCCTTAACAGAATCCAGAAGGCAGGAGAAAATAATGTAATTTTTGTTGCAGCCACGAATAAATATGATTTACTTGATGAAGCTGTAAAAAGCCGCTTTCAAGAACAAATTTTTGTGGATTTACCTGATAAAGATGCCAGAAAAGCAATTATTAAGCTCTTTATGGAACAGAGAAGCAAAGGGAGAGAACTTGCAAATGACAATACGGCATTAGAATATCTGGCGCTAAAAACTGACGGATTTCCTATCAGAGCATTAAAAATGATTTCCGATAAAGCATCTCTGGAAGCTTTGAATGACGGCAGAAGAAACATTAAAACAAAAGATTTTGATAAAATTATTGCTAAATCTCAAAATATGAAAGTTAAGTCTAATGAGTACAAAACTAAAAATGACAGAACACCTATAGGATTTCACCAATAGACATTTCGCGTTTTATATAGTTTTTACTGAAAGGTTTATCATATTTTTTGTTTAAACTTGTGCGGAATTTAATAATTCTGTTATCACCGCAAAGAATACTGATTATCTTGTTATGTACATCTATATCGGTAATTGTTCCGGCTTCCGTATAATTCGTATTGTTATCATATATTTCCAGACAGTCAGGATGTGCACTCAAACAGGTAAATCTGTGGTAAAAATATGCTTCCGACCATGGATATATTGCTCTTATAAGCGCATGATTTTCTTCTGCCGATTTTGTAAAATCAAGCTCCAAATTATCGGGATGAGAATAATAACCTGCTTTATCTTCTCGCTGAGTAAGCGGAATTATAATATCTTCTCTTAAGGCTTTAAGAAGCTCGCAAACTACTCCTCTTGCCGTCAGTACTGTTCTGTCCTTTAGTGATTTCCCCGTATCGGAAGGATAAATTTTTACCTCTTCCTGAGCAAGAATTGCTCCGGTATCAAATCCGCTGTCAAGCAGATGAAAACTTACACCGCTCGATTGTTCACGATTTCTTATTGTCCAGAAGTACGGATTCGGCCCTCTGTATGCCGGAAGCAGCGAAGGATGAGCATTTATTGATGCCAGTTTGGGAATATCATATATTTCTTTCTTTATTTTTTCGCCCCAAGAGCCCACAAGAATTATATCGGGATTAAGTTTTAAAAGTGCTTTTTTAAACTCGGGAGAGTTTACGCTCTTTGCCTCTATTTCAGGAAGATTGTAACTTCTTATATAATTATAATCAAGTGACGGATTAAGAACATCTTTTATTTTCCTTAAAAATTTCGGATATTTTACGGTTTCTTTGCGCAGTACTCCGCAAATTTGACAGTTGGCATCCAACGTACCCGCAATCAGATTGGTAAACATTTCGCCATAACCGATAATTACCACTTTAAGCATTCTTCTATATCCTTATTTATTTGAAGTTTCAATTCCTCCAGAGACGCAAATTTTTGTTCGTCTCTGATTTTTTTTATAATTTCAATTTTTATTTTTTTACCATACAAATCTCCCTGAAAATCAATTATATGCACTTCTGCCACGGGTTCTTTCGTATTATGGACGGTAGGTTTTATACCCCAGTTAAGAAGGCCCATGTTTTTTCCGACTTTTGCCATATAAACTCCGAACGGAATTTGAATTATATTTTGCGGATATTTAATATTGGCGGTTGGAAAACCTATCGTTCTCCCGATTTGAGCCCCTCTTATAACAGTCCCTTCCAAAAGAAAATTACTCCCGAGCATAAGATTTGCTCTTTCAACATCGCCTTTCTTAAGGCAGTTTTTTATCAGACTTGAACTAACAATTTCGCCATCATAACTCTGCGGAGGTGTACAAATATATATATAACCGTATTTTCCCTGCTCCGCTTTCAAAAGTACCGAATTCCCTTCTTTATTATGTCCGAATGTATAGTTATACCCCGTTGATATTGATATCGGAGAAAAGTTTTCAACAAGATATTTTATAAAATCAGATGCCGGCATGGCAGAAAATTTAGTAAAATCAAGTTCTATAATTTCTTTCACCCCAAGAGATTTCATTTTTTCAAAACTGTTTTGACGGGAAAATATACAATCTGCGGTTTTATGGAAATTTCTTAATGTAATAAGAACTTTTTCACCGCCAAATTTATCCGCAGAAATTATTACAGCCTGATGAGCTCTGTGTACTCCATCAAAAAAACCTAAAATCAAACTCTTTTTCATAAAAAACTAAGCTAAAGTATTAAGCTTCTCACCAAGAATCCTCTTATGGCAAAAATTCTGCCATTCGTTAATATTATTAAAAAGCTGAGGCAATTTATCCGTCGGAACGGTTTTTTTGTTAGTATACGGGGTTAAAGAATTAAATGCGGTGTCTCCTATAGTTTCACTTGAACGATTATTATAAAACGGCATATTGCTGCTCATGTTATAACTTCTATTATGATTAACCGAAATTGCAGAAACTAGCATAGTCACCCCTTTCAAACTGATTTTATCACAGTATTATTTTTTGTGCAATAACTTTTTCGGGCAATTTTTATAAATTTTCTTAGCCGCCTGTTCATGATAGAATTTATTTATAAATTTTATGAAGGGATAAAAAAAGATTATGAAAATGTCAAAATTATTTGTTCAGACTTTAAGAGAATTTCCGTCCGATGCAGAAGTAATTTCTCATAAACTGCTTGTGAGAGCGGGTTTTATAAGAAAGCTTACAAGCGGTGTATACAATTATCTTCCTCTGATGTGGAGAGTGTTAAAGAAGATAGAAAATATTGTTCGTGAAGAAATGGATGCTGCCGGTGCTCAGGAACTCCTTATGCCGTTTGTTCAGCCGAAGGAATTGTGGGAAGAATCAGGCCGTTGGGAAGTCTACGGAAAAGAATTGATGCGTTTGAGAGACAGGCATGACCGTGAAATGTGCCTGGGACCTACTCACGAAGAAATTATTACATCAATTGCACGTGACGGATTGAAGTCTTACAAACAATTACCCGTAAATTTATACCAGATCCAATCAAAGTTCCGTGATGAAGTAAGACCGCGTTTTGGGCTTTTGAGAGGACGTGAATTTATCATGAAGGATGCATACAGCTTTGATACAACACAGGAGGGACTGGAAAAAGAGTACGAAAATATGGCGAAAGCTTATACACGCATATTCAAAAGATGCGGACTTAATACAAAAATGGTTCAATCGGATTCCGGTGCTATCGGAGGTAGTGTAAGCCACGAATTCATGGTTATTACCGACACCGATGCCGGCGAAAACGATGTTTTCTATTGTGAAAGCTGTGATTATTCCGCCAATTCAAACCATGCCATATCTGTCTTACCGAAAACAAAAATCGAAGGAGATTGGCAAAAAGCAGAAATTAAGGAAACTCCGAATACACTTTCCATTGAAGAATTATGTGACTTTTTAAATATTCCGCCAAGCTTAATCGTTAAATCTCTCGTTTATATTGTTGATAAGAAGCCAGTTATAGCCTTAATAAGAGGTGATAAGCAGATTGAAGAAACCAAACTTATGAATGCGGCAGGCGGGAATGAAATAAGAATTGCAACAGCCGGAGAAATTGAAGAAATGATGGCTGTCAACGGATTTGATGCCGCAAAAGGTTTTATAGGTCCGGAAGGGTTAAAAGAATATAACGGATATCCCGTAACGGTAATTGCAGATGAAACTGTAAGAGAGATGAAAAACTTCGTTATCGGAATAAACCGGAAAGACAAACACGGTGTCGGTTATAACTGGAACTGTGAAGTTAAATTACCGGATATTATTACAGATACAAGACTTGTTGAAGCGGGAGAACTTTGTCCTAAATGCGGAAAACCGCTAAAGGTAACCCGCGGAATTGAAGTCGGAAATATCTTCCAGCTCGGCACCAAATATTCAGAGCCAATGAATGCAGTATTTACCGATGTTGACGGAAAAGCCAAACCTTACATCATGGGATGTTACGGTATAGGTATTTCAAGAACCGCAGCGGCAGCAGTAGAGGCTCATAATGATGAACATGGTATCAAGTGGCCGCTTGCTATTGCTCCTTACCACGCCGTAGTAATTCCTGTCAGTACGAAAGATGAACTTCAAATGAAAGTTGCACGGGATGTTTACATAACGCTCCAAAAACACGGAGTCGAAGTTGTGCTGGACGACAGAGACGAACGCGCCGGAGTAAAATTTAAGGATGCCGATTTAATAGGATTCCCTTACAGAATAACTGTCGGAAGGGGAATTAATGACGGTCTGGTTGAGTTCAAAATAAGAGAAACTGAAGAAATTATGGAGATAAAACCGGAAGATGCGGCAGAAATTGTCGTTAGCGCAGTGCATAATATTAAGTAACGGAGAAATCAATGACATCCTCATATACAAGCAAAAAGAAACAGGAAGATTTATCACAATTAATGCCTCAAAATATTGACGCAGAAGAAGCTATTCTGGGCGCCATACTTGTAAGTCCTGCCTGTATGAATAAAGTAGTAGAGCATCTTAAGCCGGAATCATTCTATAAACCGGCACACAGATATGTATATGAAGCTATGCTCCAGCTCTATAACGGCGAAGATAAAATTGACATCGTATCCGTCTCCGACGTACTGAACATTAATCAAAAACTGGAACTTGTAGGCGGACGCGCATTTATTAACGACCTGAGTTACAAAACCATTACAACCGCTAACGTTGAGTACTATGCTAAAATAGTACAGGAAAAAGCTATAAAACGTTCGTTAATAAATGCCGGCTCGGAAATAGTTTCATCTGGCTATGACTTGAATCCTATTGAAGAATCACTTGAACTTGCGGAAAAACTGATTTTTGATATTGCATCGCAAAAAGCTTCCAAAGCTCTTTCACCGATTAAGGATTTAGTATACGATACTTATGCAAAAATTGAAGAACGATATAACAATAAAGGCACATTAACAGGGGTGCCGACAAACTTCTACGATTTGGATACTATGACAAACGGACTTCAAAAATCAGATTTAATAATTCTGGCGGCACGTCCTGCAATGGGAAAAACGGCTTTTGCGCTCAATATAGCCCAGAATGTTGCACTTAGAGCAAATACACCTGTTGCGATTTTTTCCCTTGAAATGTCAAAAGAACAACTTGTACAACGCCTTTTGTGTTCCGAAGCCGAAGTCGACACACAGCGGTTAAAAACAGGGAATATGCAGGCAAAAGATTGGGAAAAACTTGCTGTTGCAATGAATAATATTTCAGAATCTCCTATTTATATCGATGATACGGCAGGGTGTACAATAACCGATTTAAGAGCAAAGTGCAGAAGGCTTGCAATGGCGGAAAAAAATCTGGGATTGATTGTAATAGATTATTTGCAATTAATAGAAGGTACGGGAAGAGAAGACCGAATGCAGCAAATATCAAGCATCTCAAGAGGTTTAAAAATTCTTGCCAAAGAACTAAATGTACCTATAATCGCGCTTTCTCAATTGTCACGTGCAGTAGAAGGCAGAACAGACAAGCGCCCGATGCTTTCAGACCTGAGAGAATCAGGTTCTATCGAACAAGATGCCGATATTGTAATGTTTATATACAGAGATGAGTACTATAAGAGCGCAAATGATGAAGAAGAAATGGCTGAAAAAGCTGCCAATAAAGGAGAGGCCGAAATTATCGTAGCGAAACACAGAAACGGCCCGGTCGGAACAGTTAAACTACTCTTCCAGGGCAGTATTACCAAGTTCAAAAATCCGATAAAAACAGATGTCTTTTAGGAGGAATTATGTCTTATTGGGCGATATTTCTGCTGGCTGCGGCGCTTTCCATAGATGCCTGTGTAGTATCTTTTTCATACGGACTTGTTTTTAATGAAAACAGAACTAAAAATGCATTAAAACTGGCTTTTTGCACCGGAATTTTTCAGGGTGTTATGCCCGCTTTAGGATATCTTCTTACAGGTTTTGTAAAAAACTATATTTCTAAATACTCGGCAATTATAGTCTTTTTGATTTTTGTTTATCTCGGCGGGAAATTTATTTTTGAAGCCAATAATCAGGAAAAAGAAAAACCACTGTGCATAGATACCGGATGTCTCCTACTTGTCGGAATTGCAACAAGTATTGATGCCTTTTCTGCGGGTGTAACCCTTGCTTTGTACGGGAATCGCATTTTGAAACCGGCTGTTTTAATAGCTTTAATAACCTTTATAAACTCATTCTCCGGATTTATTATCGGTGGTAAATTAAAACATCTCCCCACAAAATGGCTTGAAATCTCTGCTGGAATCATTTTGATTTTGCTCGGTATAAAAGCATTAGTTTAAATTTACAAATTATTCCACTCTCCATTTTCTACCAGTTTGCGAATTTCTTCTTTTACTTCTGGATTGTCCGTTTTTGCCTGTAATTCTTTTATAAGTTTCTCTTTCTCAGCATCAGTCATATTTTTTAAATCGGGTTTGACACCTATAATATCTTTTGCAGCTTTACTTGCAGCTTTTTTCTTTCTTAAAACCAGATATACAACTCCTGCAACACCCAAGGCGGCAAGACCACCGAGAACAAATTTTTCTGTTTTGTTCTTTTTACTTTTTTCTTCTGACGTAGTTTTTTGAAACGATACGCCGGAAACCTGAACCGGATTAATACTAATTGGCATAAGACACCTTCCTATTTATATAAAAACATCAACAAGAAAAAAATTGCCTGATTAAACGATTTAACATTTTTTATAACGCGCTAATCTATGGTAAAGTAAAAGAAGGAGAATTTTATGAATAAAAACACGATTATCATTTTGCTAATCTTCTTTGTTCCGCTCGCGGCATACTTCGGACTTACGAGAAACAAGCTTGCGGTTTTGCCGTCAGTTGCTTCTTCCGGTGCCGAAATTATCAAGTTTTCTTCTCCAATGTGCTACGAATGTCAGGAACTGGAGAAAGTCTTTGATGAAGTTTTTCCAAACTATAGTAAAGACATAACCCTAAAGAAAATTGATGTTACACAAAAAGACGGAAAGACAAAAGAATTGATTAAACAATATGAAGTAAAACTTGTTCCCACAACAGTATTTAAGGATAATGAAGGGACTGTAAAAAGACGCATAGAAGGAGCTATGCAGCCAAAAATTCTTGAAAATTATTTGAAAGAGTTGACTAATGGATAATCTTGTGCAAATTTTTTCTACAGAAAATACAAATGCTTACGTATGGTTTTTGATGTTTTTTGCATCTTTTGCAGGCGGAGTTATTGCATCTGTTTCACCGTGCTCACTTGCAATGCTTCCGTTAATTATAGGATATGTAGGCGGCTATTCTAAAGAAACACCGTTTAGAACCTTTATCCAGTTGTGCTTCTTTATATTCGGAACGGCAATAGTATTTTCGCTGATAGGCATCATATGTGCAGTCACGGGAAGTGTCTTTGCATCAGCTATGGGCGGATATTTTACTTTAATAATGGCCTCTCTGCTAATGGTAATGGGGTTAAAAATTGCAGGTTTGCTGGATTTCGATATGCCTGTCATTATTAAAGCCATGCCCGCCAATTCAACAAACTCTCTTTTCATATATCCTCTGCTTTTAGGTATTACATTTGCTCTTGCGGGAACTCCTTGCTCTACTCCAATTCTGGCGGGAATTATGGCATTTTCAGCCATGAGCAGAAACTTCTTTGCAGCTGTTTTAATGCTTTTCTTATTTGCATTCGGTCAAGGGCTTATACTGATAATTGCGGGGATATTTACATCAGGGCTTAAAAATCTCAAAAAAATGTCAGGTTTTACGGACATTTTGATGAAAATAAGCGGCTGGCTTTTAATCTTTGTTGCCGTTTATCTCTATTTCAAAATCTTTGCCCCGCTCCTTTAAAAGCTCGGATTCTACAATCTCGGCTGCTGTACGTATAAAATTTTCACAAGGACGCTCTGCATAATATTCGAAAGTCCTTTTTGAAGGAACGGGAGAGTCCGGCCCCACGTCAAGCCCAAGAAGTTCACGGCAAATTATGGTATTGTACTTTGATTTAAATTTTAAAGCCAAATCCTGAATAAGCGCATAGTGTTTTGCTTTAATCTCATCATTTGCAGGCTCTGTATATCCTCTTAAAATACCTGCAAGCATAAACATGGCACTAACAGCTCCGCAAACTTCACGCAACCGGCCCATACCGCCTCCGAAAGATGAGGCTAATCTCAGAGCCTCTTCATCTTTAAGTCCGGCAATTGTTGCAAACGAAAGCAGTACCGCCTGAGCACAATTGTAACCTTTTTTAAAATTAGCCACAGATTTTTCCGAATAAATACCCATACAAATATTTTAACAAAAAATGAACAAATTAAAATTTAATATCGTTCACATTATGTAGATTAAATAGGAGAATTTATTATGTCAGATGAAAACAAAAACACAGAAGAAAAACATACTTGCTTTTGCCAGAACAAAGGGTTTAGAAAATTTTTAATTATAGCAGGCGGCTCTTTTGTCGGCGTATTTTTAGCATTAAGCCTGTTTGCAGCACTTCACAAACCGCCAATGCCTCCGGTACCGATGAATCCGTATGCATTTGGAGGTCCTGGCCCGCAAATGGTAAGGCCATGCCACTGTCATCATCATTTTGACAGAGGCCACAGATGCGGTTTCCATAAAAAAATGATGAAGCATCATCCCGACAGGCCAATGCCGCCAAGAGCCGATAAGCCGGAAATTGATGATTAATAAAATTTGAAGAACCTGTTCAAATACAGGTTCTTCTTTTTTGCTTGAAATTAGAAAATGTTTATGGGAAGATATTTATTGTCGGGCAGGTAAGCCCAACAGATATTGAAAAATCGACAGTTTAACAAATTAAAAAATTAAAGATTTTTTAATGGCCGGTTTTGCAAACCGATAAATATCGGAATTATGACAATTAGATAACAAAATTATGGCAAGGTAGCTCAGTTGGTGAGAGCGCACG
>CALUPJ010000121.1 GCA_944322555.1 Candidatus Gastranaerophilales bacterium
GTCTTAGAGAAGTAACTAAGTAACCAAAATGAAAAAACTAATAGCAACATCCTTAATATTAATAACAGGAGCAATGAGTACAAATGCTCAAATGCTCCCTTCTGCTGATGTTAAAGCTTCTGTTGCAGAAATTCTAAAAAACGGCTACAAGAAAATGACAGATGCTGATATTGAGGTTAAAGTTTCCGCAACTCCGTTTGCACAGCTGCAACTTCCTGACGGAAATGTTACATATAAAATCGTCTCCGGCGGTGATAAAATTGTACCTCGTGATATCAAAAGAGTTGATGTTTACGTTAACAATGCTTTTGTAAAATCTTTGAATTTGCCCGTTCAAACAGTCGTTTACAAAGAAGTACTTGTCGCAAATGATTATATAAACAGAGAACAGGCAATAAATAACGAAACAGTAAGTCTTAAAAAGATGGATGTTTCAATGAAAATGGATTATGTACTCGGTAAAAACGCTTTATCCAAAGAAATGAGTGCAAAAAAAGGGTTTCAGAAAGGTGAAATTATTGACAAACGGTTTGTCAAAATGCGTCCCGATGTACAAAGAAACGGAGAAGTCAGAGTGTTTTTTGTTTCAAACGGAGCCGTCATGGTTTCTGTTGACGGAACAGCAATGTCTGACGGAATGTGCGGAGATTATATAAACGTAGAAAACAAAAACTATAAAAAAGTTTATAACGGAAAAGTTATCGGGGAAAATAAGGTATTAGTTAATATTTGATTTTGTATTTGACGGGCACGCTAGGCAAAGCTAAAAACAATTATTTTCAATTTAATCTAGCTTTGCCCACTCACTTTACTATTTCTTTACGATTTTTGCTATAAAATTTTTAAGATTTAGCTTGCTCATAGCTTCACGCATAACTTTTTCTTGAATTTCAGCTTTTGGTCTGTTCTTTTTAATGAATTTGTCAGGAATTTCAAATGCTACCTTGTCTAAGATTTTAAGAGCTTTTTTCTTGTTTCCTTTAAACGCTGGTACTTGAGTTTGTGGTGTTACTATCGGATTAATTGTTGTCATAATCTGCACCTTCTTTCATAAAAATTTGCCTTTTTTGTTACATTTATTTACAAAATTTCGGTGTATAATTTTTATAATTGTCAGTTCTGTAGGATGCGGTAAATCACAGATTTACCACATCCTACTACTACTTGTAAAAATAAGTATGAGAAAAAAATAATAGGGGTAAATTTTATGAAAAAATGTTCTATTCTAATTTTTATGATTATGATATCAGGTATATTTAGTAAGGTAGGGTGGGCAAAGCTGCATTAAATTGCAAATAATTGCTTTTAACTCTGTATGGTGTGCCCACCAATTATTATTTGATTTAAGTTTTTGGTGGGCACGCAAAAAACAAAACACTTGGAAATCCCATATTTGAAAAGGCTTTGCCCACCCTACAGACTTTACTCCAATGTAGTGCTTTTTTTAGATTCATGCTATACTCTTTTTTGTGAATAATATGAAATCAACGGACAACCTTGTTTCAACGAAACAGTAAATAGGAAGATATTTTAATGAAATTTAAGAAATATTTTTGTTTGTTATTGTTAGAGATGATATTTGTTCCTAATGCAATGAGCTATGATTATTATGAATGCCCCAGTATGGATTATTATGTTCCAAATGTTGTTATAGAAAAATATTGTAAGGAAACATATCTTGATGCTTATTTCCCGGCATCAAAATACACACAATTGCAATACAATTTTTTAAAAGAACAGTGCAATATGTGTATAAAATTGTTTACAAAAGCTAAAAAAGAATATAATGAAGGGTTTTGTAAGCCGATGCAAAAATCTGTTTATGTAGATAAAAATGGGGTAGAGTGTACAGTTTATACATCCTCGCATGGAAGACGCGAGGTTTGTTCCGAACCTAATGAAAAAATGATGAATAGAATGAATGAGGCAAAAAAACTTTTCAATCTTGAAAAATAACAGATAGGGCTGTAGGTCAGGCATTGCCTAACCTTGCTTATTGGTAATTTCTCAATTAATATGAAAAGGGACAGAGACTTAGCCCACCCTAGTTTTCGAAACTTATCGTGTAGATTGTCCTGTCCTTTTTCTCATCAACGAGACTTAAGAAATACCAGTAAAGTAGGGTGGGCAAAGCTGCATCAAAGAAAGAGTTTTTGCTTTTTATGGCTATTGCGTGCCCACCAATCTAAATATGTTATAATCCTTATATGTCAAACTATAAACGCTTTTACAACGAGAATTATAAATATGTATTTTTTACAATTGTTACATATAATCGCAAACCAATATTGCTGGACAATATAGGACTTTTGCGTTCAGCATTTAAATATGCATTAAATAAATATCCCTTTGAAATATATGCAATTTGTATTCTAAATGACCACCTGCATATGATTTTAAAATTAGAAAATAATAATAACTATTCTGAAATAATCAGGCTTATGAAATATTATTTTTCAATCAAAGTAAAATCTAATTCGCTATTACCGGAGAGTAAATTAAGAAAAAGAGAGAAGTGCGTCTGGCAAAGAAGATTTTGGGAACATACAATACGTAATGAAGCAGATTTGAATATACATCTGGATTATATTCATTACAATTCATACAA
>CALUPJ010000122.1 GCA_944322555.1 Candidatus Gastranaerophilales bacterium
ATGAAAGAATCTTTCTTCTACGGTGCCAACAGATTCGGAACAAACTTTATAGCTTAAATTTTAATAACTCTCTTATATAATCTTACATCTTACTAAGTTTTAGCTCCTTTGAGGAGCTTTTTTTTGTATTTTTTCTTTTTTATATCGTACGTATAAACAGTCCAACCATTTTGTCCGACAACAAATTTAACCGAATTATTTATATCTGTGCGCAAAATATTTGTATTTTCCAAAAGAGACAGCGTATAGATATTCGGATGCCCGAATTTATTTTCACCTACAGAGATTAAAGCAACTTCCGGGTTCAGATATTCAAGCATATTCCGGCTAACAGTACCGGAAGCTCCGTGATGTCCGACTTTTAAAACAGCAATGTTCTGCGGAAGATACTGTTTTAATTCATTAAAAGCCTTTACCCCTGAGTCTCCGGTAAAGAGCATTTTAAAATTTCCATATTCCAGAAGAGTTAGTATTGAAGCTTCATTATCTCCATATTCGTGCATATATGGAGTTATAAAGTTTATGATTTTAGGATTATTCATAACAATCTGTCCGTTTTGTCCTGGGATTAAGTTAACCCCGCGATTCCGGGCCGTTTCATAAATATTTTTTGCGGCTTTAGAAGAATGGTCCAGAGAATTTACGTACAAATTATCTACTTTTACCCCGTTTATTAAATCAACAGCGCCGCCGCAATGGTCATTATCAAAATGAGTAACAATAATTGTCTTGATATTTTTTATACCTCTGTCTTTAAGATATTTTAAAATTAAAAATTCTGCCTGTGATTTTCCTCCATTATAACCGCTTTTAGCAGTATCTATCATTATATATTCATTCTCCGGCGTTTTGATTAAAAAGGCATCGGCATTTCCAACATCAAATGCGGTTATTTCCAAATTTTTGTTCGGTTTAGGTATTATTGACAGCATCAGAACAAAAATTAGGATTAAAAGTGTCATTCCAAGCAGTTTTTTGTATTTATTTCCGAATTCTTTGTTTAAAAATGCCGTAATAATTAATAAAATTGTATAATAAATAGTAATTTGAAAAACATTTGGATGTGTTGTTTGCAAAGACGCATAAGGGAGTTTCGCACAAAAATCCGAAATATTTACAATAAAACTAATCATAGGATTTAATACAAAATCAATTCCGCAACAGACAAAATGCGGAGTAATCGGTGCAAGCAAAGAACTTATGAAACCTCCGAAACTTACAGCTGATAATATTGGTACACTCATAATATTGGCAAATACCGAATAGAGAGTTATGTTATTAAAATAAAATATTTGAATCGGAGTTACCCAGAGCTGTGCTATAATAGGTGTCGTTATTGTACCTATTGTCCAGTTTATAAATTTGTTTTTATAACGAACAAGACACGGCGTCATAACTAAAAGCCCGAAAGTAGATATGAATGAAAGTTGAAAACTCACATCATTTATATACATCGGATTATAAATTAGCATTAAAAGAGCTACAAATGACAGCAGTGCAATACTGTGTGCATCCCGATCTATAAGTTTACCTGCAAGCACAAAAATGAGCATACAGGCAGCCCGTACGACAGAAGCCCCGAGTCCGGTCATCAAAGAATAAATTATTACCATAAGAATACAGAATGAAATATTCAATTTATAGTTCACTTTAAATAGAGAAATAAAAAAGAAGAAAAATGAGAAAATAAAAGCTACATTCATACCAGATGCAGCCAATATATGCAAAAGTCCGGAATTTATAAAAGAATCTTTTATATATTGAGGCGGAGGTACTGCATCATCCCCGAACACAATACCGCCGAGAATTTCAAGATTCGGACTTTTTAGATATTGTGAATGAATATCAATTATTTTTTCTCTATAATTGTTTATTCTTTGCAGAAAATTTTCTCTTAAAGAAAGGTCTGCTTCATATTTACTGAAAGTTTTGGCATAAAACACTGCATATGTATCGAAATTTCTTAAATAATTCCCGTAATCAAACTGCGACGGATTACCTGCCTTGAAAGGTGTAGACAGGCGGCCTGTTATTTTATAACTGTCATAAATTTTCAGTTTTTCTTTAGTATTCAATGTTACAAGAACTTTTTCATCGTCAAATTCTTTTACCATAGAATCATATTCTATTTTGCACACCTTAAAGAAAAACTTTGTTTTGCCGGTCTCATTACTTTGCGGTATGGAAAGAATTTTACCGCTTATTACTGAATTTACCGGGGCAATATTTAATAATTCATCAGTCTCTTTCAGCCTCAAAGATGTATTTATTACTCCAAGATAAAAAATCAGTCCCCAAATAAGAATATACTTTGCGGGGAAAATGTTCTTCAATAAAAATAAAATCAAAATAATTGTTAGAATTCCAGCAAAAACAAACACGCCTTCACAGAAAGTTACAATTAACGCTAAAATATAAAAGCCGGTACAAACCAGCATTAAAGCATTTTTATTTTGACAAATATTATTGCAAATATCTTTGAGCATCACAAATCCCGCTGTCAAAATAACCGATTTTCAAAAAACTATTCCAGCTCAGAGCGTTCAATTTCTTTTGTTGTAGTAAATTTAACAATGTCGCCTTCCTGTATATCGTTAAATTTAACGAAAGACAAACCGCATTCAAAGCCTTGTGCAACCTCTTTTA
>CALUPJ010000123.1 GCA_944322555.1 Candidatus Gastranaerophilales bacterium
CACAGAAACACTGGCTGAACTCAATAAGATTACAAATAGAAATTCGCAGACAAAGATAAAGAATTCTTACCCTTTAATTAAAAAAGGTGTAAAAGGATCAAAACAAATAGAATTTGTTCAAGCCGGAAGAAATAATGAAAATTTTACAATTAATAAAGTTACAGATCGTCACGGTGAAAAAATTTTTTATTTAAAAATTCAAGATGAAAAAAATGAAACCAAACACTTTTTTATAAAACCAAACGGAGAAGTATTAAAAAATTATAACCTTAGTAATGTTTTAAAAATTGGTGAAAAAGCAGCATATTATTCTCAAAAAGAGCTGGATTCAAAATATTTGGGCTTGCAGCTGGAAAATATAAAAGAAGAATTGCAAAAATATAAACAATATATTTCAGCCCATCTGCAAAGACGCAAAATATATAAAGATTATACCACTACAAATAACATCGGAATAATTGATAATGAAACATTAAAATTAATAAAAAATATATGGAATTTGTTCTTACAATGCAAATCTCATATTGTTAACATTCGGGAAAAAATACCTAAAAAAATTTTTAAACAAAAATATAATATTGATATTGTTAAAAATAGTCCTACAATTATACTTAAAAATATAACACCGGAGCGTGAAAATTTATATATTAACTTTCCTGTACTAAACGGAGAACGAAATTTTAGGCTGATTGTCTCCGGGCAAAATAATAATGTAAAAAAAAGTTTATATGTTGATAAAGATAAATTAGTAAAATTTAATGCTAAAACTATCAACAGCAGAAAAAGAAAAGACACACAAATGAACTATCATTCACAGGAAGAAATAAATAATTCCGGGTTAAAAGAATTACTGCTGCTTGCGAAAGCCAAACTGGAATCCATACCCTGTAAGCTCTCCGGCAAAAATCCATAACTACCGCCACAATGAAGATTGTTTTATTTAAATTTTTTGCCGGCCGAAATTAATCGATACATTAAAAAAAAATAATTTTTTATTTTCCGTTTTTTGTAAACTTTTATTTCAAAACACTAAAGTTTTTTATACTTATGCCGTTATATAAACTAAAAGGATGTTGATTATATATGGGTATCAAAATAAATCGCAGTGAAAATGTAAATAATTCTAACTCTCAGCCGGCAATAAGCAATAAATCTCCCGGCAAGCCAAATGATATTTTTACACAAGCACGGGAGTTAGAAGATAAATCTGCAATCCCAGAAGATGAAAATCTTCTGGATAAATTTTATAAAACAAGCAGCAAAATTCTTCCGGATCTTACAAAAATAAGAACTGCAGAAAACAATAGAGAAGCCGGAAAACTAACTATTTCAGACAAAAGCTCTTCCAAAGTTTTTTCAGACACTATTAAAAGAGAAATTGTATATAAAGACAGAGATAGCGGGAATTATACAAAAAGTACAATAAATGTCAGCTCTTCAAAAGACTCGTTAATCACGGTGGATTATATTAAAGAAGAATTTTACGGCGGACCAAAAGCAAAAAGTAAAGCTATGGTACATTTTCAGTATAGTAAAAAGGGACTGGAAAATCATATAATTAATAATGCAAAAGATGCTCAAGGTAATCTCATAACAAGATTTAAATCTATTCCGGAAATCAGAGAAACACCACTAACGGAACGAACACCGGAACAAAAAGCTTTACTTGAAGAATTTGATAATATGATTAATTATACAATTGAAGCAGGTACAGAATATGGTGTAGATCCTAAATATATCCTGTCTATTATACAAAGAGAAGTTTGTTTTGACGGCTTGAGTGATAATGTTACCGGTATTAACGGTAAAGGTTATATGCAGCTTACATCAGCTCCCATAAATGATTATTTAGGTTATGCAGGCAACAAAAAATACTATGACATTAAAGATGCACAATATGGTCCGGAAGTTGAAGAATTACTGGTCTCAAGAAGTTTTAATCCGCGTGAAGCCAAGACTCAGAATGAGAAAAAAGAACTATATAAACAAATAATGAAATATTTAAAAGATAATACAGATGCAGAATTCAATATACGTCTTGGCACGCTTGTATTAAGATACTATTTGAATCAGGCTGACGGAGATATAAATATAGCTGCAAAAAATTATAACGGTTCTTCAATAAAATTTAGCTATGCAAAAGGCGTTACAAAAAATTATGAACAATTTAGCGACACCGTTCCACAGAAAACAACTTACTGCTTTAATACAGAAATCAGTTAAATAATTATATAATTGTAGACCTGATGTATAACATCATCAAAGGCATTCTGGTTGCCAAAAAATACATAAAATTCAGCCGTATTATGCCCAATCTGCTGTAAAGTTTCAACCTCAATTGGCGGACCTGCCGGAGTTGTTCTGGCAGGATTAAGCGGATTTGATATAAGTCCAGTTGCCCTTAAAATCGGTATCATCAGTCTGTTTTTGTATACTTCGTACTGGGTTAAACCTTTTGTTACTATGCCCAGATTATTACTCTCTTCATCTATTAACAAACCGCGCTGCATAGGCGCCGTATTTGTTTTAGCTTCCAATCCGCGTTTGTCGGGAAGATTTTTCCTTATATCATACTCAGGTTCATACAGACGTTTAATTAATACATTCATATCTTCCGAGAATACTTCGCGTATATTTTTTTCCAACTCAAATTGCACATATAAAAGATGGTTTTTCTGTGTATTTGTCCAGTCAAACTTAAACCGCAGATATGCAGCATTCCTATCCAAACTTACAACTAATGAGATTACATCCCACAAACCATCAAAATCAATTTTTAAAGCTGCCCGCGTAGAAGTATTTAAAAGAACTTTTGTCCTGAGCACTTTAAAGATATTCCCCTTATCATCCGCCTTCGGCCCGCTATTGTAACTGTCTCCCAAATCAATATAATCAACAAGAGACATTTCAATCCCGTTTATAAAAACTTTTTTGTTATTTATTACAAAACTTATATTAGAATTCTCTATTGAATTCTCTGTAACTTTCAAGTCTGAATTTTTTATTGCGGGCATCAAATATTCAACCTCTCCTGCTTCAACATTTTCGACTTCCGCCAGATAAGTATAAATATTTGTATAATCCTCCGTTACCGGTATTCTTTGAGTATCAGTCAAAAGAGTCTTTTCAAAACCTTTCTCGATTTTTACGCAATCATACCCCTCTATTTTTTTTGATGACTTAAATTCTATTACACCGGAAAACGGTCTGTCAGAAAGATTAAGAATCTTTTTCTCGTCAAAATTATTTTTAAATTTAAGCTCATCAATAACCGTGTCCGCTATTTGTGCAATCTTTTTATATCTTATTATATTTTCTCTGTGCACATCATCAGTCGAACATCCGCAAATACTGTCATGCGTCTGATTTTGCAAAAGCATCTTGTATGCATAATCCATTAAAGTATCATATTTTACTTCTCTTTGCTGTTTTATAAAACGAGAAGCCAAATCAAGCTTATAACTACATTCGGTATTCATTCGTTTTAAATCAAGGCGTGATGAATAACACCCTTGAAGAATAAATGTCTTGGAATTATCACGAAGCTCATCATTCCACTCGAAATTTTTAAAATTGTTTTCTGCAAGTTTAAAATACTCAAACGGAGAAGACAATTTTATTTCATATTCATCTTTTAATAACTCGTTCACTACACTTATCTGCTCGGCAATATCAGTTTCAACACCCAGATGATCTGCTCCGAGAGGAAGCAACAGACAATCTCCCGACTTTTCGGCAATCAAATCAAGATTCCGCTTTAAAACTTCCGCTTTTTTCTCAATAGATGCTTTCATGGAAAAATAATCGTGAAAATATCCTCTTACAAGATTCACAGTATCCGTTCCGCACCAGGAAAATTCGGATGGGAAATCTCCAGCTCCCCTCCATACAACACATTTGTCAATACCAAAATCTCTTAATATGTCGACTACATTTTGGCTGTGTCCGAATGTATCGGGCAGATAACCGATAAAATCCGTGCAACCGTATTTCTGCGCCAGTTTCATACCTATTTCCAGATTTTTTTCAAAACAAGGTCTGTCAGTAAGAAACTCATCAAGCAAATAATAAAAAGGACCTATAAAAAGTTTTTTATGCCTGACCAGAGAATATACCAGCTCTTCCATTTCGGGACGCATTTTAAGATAATCCTGCAAAGCTCCGACCTGACCGTCAAAATAAAAGCTCGGAATTTTATTCTTTGAAAGCATTTCAAGAACATTATCAAACACTCTCAATAAACGCATCCTGAAAACTTCAAACTCTCTATACCACTCTCTATCCCAATGAGTATGCAAATATGCAATAACTTGTTTTTTCATACGTTTATAATACACCAAAATTCATGCTACATCAACCGGATAAATAATTAAAAATACATTTATACCGTATATTCAATCTTAAAAATCATCTTTTAATCTGCCTTGTAAAGCTATCGCAAAAATGATAAAATGTATAAAGTATGAAAAGAGTTTTAGCAATATTACCGGTCAGTATAGGCGGCAGACTCACAACAAGCAGTATTATTGACGGATTTAGACAAAACGGATGTGAAGTCATTGTTTATGATGAACTTTTTGATAAAAATCTTAATGAAGTTTTAAATCCGAAATACGATTTTATAGCGGGATACGATTTTTCGGGGTTAAAAATTAAAATTGATAATCATTTGGAGATACCATCTATTAATTATTTTTCAGATGATATAAGAAGCAGAGCATCAGGTGAAGATTGGGAAAAATATCTTCCCTGCCTTGAAAATGATGACAACTATACTTTTTATTGGGATAAAGTCTTAACCGGTTACGAAAATTTCAAAAATATTCATTATCTTCCGCATTTTGTCAATTTTGAAGTTTACAGAGACATGAATATTAAACCCGAATATGACTTAATGTTCGCAGGAAGACTTGATACTGATTACAGACTTAGCTTTTTTGAAGATCTGGTTACAAAATTGCCGCATCTTAATGTTGCCTGGTTTGCAATAGAACGGCATTACAAAGATGCAAAAAAGCGGGCAAAATATCCGGAACTAATTGATTTATGCTACAGAGGCTTTATTGATAATGAAGAAGACATGGCAAAAGCTATAAATAATACGAAGATAGTTTTTAATATGAATTCTCAAGGAATCTCTTCTTTAAACTACAGAACTTTTCAAACTGTTGCCTGTAAAAGACTTCTGATTAGTGACTTCAGAGAGGAACTAGCATTGTTTGAGGGAGAAATGCCTTTTTATGAAGACTTTTCAGATTTGATTTTTAAAATAGAAAGTTATCTTGAAGATAACGAAGCATATAAACAAGTTGTTGAAAACTGCTACAAAATAGCAAAGCAAAGCCATAATTCCAAAGATTGTACGCGCTACATGCTTAAAACCGCTTCAAAGCATTTATCATTTGCTTAAGAGTTTGGTTGTAATTATAAAAAGATTCAACATCCCGAATCCGAGAAATGCACCAGCAATCACATCAATCGGATAGTGAACTCCGAGCCAGAGCCTTGTAACAGCCACAAGAACAATCCAGGTTCCAAATAATATTGTTAAAAAATATCTCCAAAATTCTGATTTTACATAACGAAGGGCTAGATATATCAATATCCCGTAAAAGCACACTGTTGTAGAAGTATGGCAGGAGGGGAAACTAAATCCCGAATATAGAGCCGGTCTTTCTCTGCAAATAAGATTTTTTATAAACACTGTAACTGTATAAGTTGCCTGTGTAAAAAATACAAGCAAAAATGTTTTAACATATTTTTTATGCGAAACAAGTACGCTGCCTGCCGCTATTTGAGGCCACAGCATCTGGCATGAACGGCCAAAATCCGTAACAAATTGAGCAAACGATACAGGATAAGGCGAAAGCGCAAGTCTTATTGAATGCAATACATTTGCATCAAATTGAGTAAGCCCCGGCATATACAACACTAGAACCGTTAAAACTGCAAAGACCACAATTGATAAAATTACATAATTTACGTTTAAAGCAATTCCGTATTCCTGATGTTTTGCCATAATTTACCTATATTGCACTTTTTATTTTCATAAGTATATCAACAATTCTGTCAAAAACGGCAGCTACAAGCGGTGTAAGTTCACTTATACATACCGCAAAGAAAAACAGCGCCGCACCTGCAGCTATCAATTTTTGGATATCAGAGAACATAAATACTTTATTTTTCTTAAATTCCGCAATTCCTTCATACTCATCCGTAAAAGGTTTTACGGGCATTTTTTCTTCCATTTTTTCAATAACATTTGAATATTTAACTTTTATAAGCGTATTGTAAGAATCAACATTCATCCACCAGAGTGCGCTTACGGAGACTCCAAGCAAGGCAAAAACAAGAGTTGCTGTAATTTTGCCCAAAAATACTACATTACTGGTATAAATTAGTGCAAAAATCAGAATAATAACAATAGCAAGATAGAACTTGTTTGTTCTGAAGTTTCTGTCAATAAAATGTTCTTTTTGCATACAATAAGATTTGTATTCATTCAGGATTAACTCATCTCTATCCATTTTGTTCTCCTTCGTTATTTTCCTCTTTAGCAGGAATTTCTCCCCGCTGAACTCTTACATCATTCATTAAATCTTCAAATTCTTTTTCATCCAGTGTTTCTTTATCAAGAAGATTTCTGGCAATATATTCAAGCATATCTTTGTTTTCATTCAGAAGTTTTTTAGCATGTTCATATTGTGCATCGACAATTTTCTTAACTTCTTTATCAATATCTGCGGCAATTTCTTCAGAAAAGTCTCTTGTATTACCGAAATTTCTGCCCATAAATACATGTTCCTGATCTTTTCCATATGCGAGATTACCCATTTTGTCGCTCATACCGTATGTTGTTACCATGCTTCTTGCCAGCGAAGAAACTTTTTCCAAATCGTTTGAAGCTCCGGTTGTAACATTATCTTTGCCGTAAATAATCTCCTCGGCAACGCGCCCTCCGAGAATCATGGTTATTCTGTCCAGTAATTGATTTTTACGCATTGTTAAATGGTCTTTTTCAGGCAGGGTAAGCGTTATACCCAATGCCATACCGCGCGGAATAATAGAAACTTTATGTAGCGGATCACAATCCTTAAGTAATTTAGCCAGAAGTGCGTGTCCGACTTCATGATATGCGGTATTTTCTTTTTCTTCATCAGATATAATTCTACTTTTCTTTTCCGGTCCTGCCATAACTTTGTCTATAGCCTCCTCCAGATCAGGCATTTCAATTTCCGATTTGTCATGTCTTGCTGCGAGAAGAGCTGCTTCGTTCAGCAAATTCTGCAAATCCGCACCGGTAAAACCAGGAGTTCGTTTTGCCAGAGTTTTTAAATCCACTTCTTTTGCAAGCGGTTTATTTTTTGCATGAACATTCAAAATTTGTTCACGTCCGAGTACATCGGGTTTGTTTATTACAATCTGTCTGTCAAATCTGCCTGGCCTTAACAGCGCATTGTCAAGAATGTCGGGTCTGTTAGTAGCCGCAAGTATGATTATATTTGTGTTTTCATCAAAACCGTCCATTTCAACCAAAAGCTGGTTAAGCGTCTGTTCCCTTTCGTCATGTCCGCCTCCGAGACCTGCACCTCTTTGACGGCCGACAGCATCAATTTCATCAATAAAAACAATACAGGGCTGATGTTTTTTTGCCTGTTCAAAAAGGTCTCTGACGCGTGAAGCACCGACACCGACAAACATCTCTACAAAGTCTGAACCGCTTATTGAAAAGAACGGTACGCCGGCTTCTCCGGCAACAGCTTTTGCCATTAGCGTTTTACCTGTACCCGGAGCTCCGACCAGCAAAACCCCTTTAGGGATTTTTGCACCCAGTTTTACATATTTATCCGAATGTTTAAGAAAATCTACAATTTCCTCAAGCTCTTTTCTTTCTTCATCAATACCCGCAACATCGGCAAAAGTTGTTTTGACTTTGCTGTCCATAAGCATTTTTGCTCTGCTTTTGCCGAAAGACATCGCCTGGGCTCCTCCTGCCTGAATGGATTTTATGATAAGCATTATAAATCCGAGAACAAGTAAAATTGTTATTAAAGAAGAGCCTAAGCCAAAAGCGGAATTTGAATCTCCTGTTCTTTTGGCATTAATTTCAACATTATTTTCTTCAAGCTTTGCAAGCACATCGGAGTTTTCGGGAAGTACAACTTTATATTGGAGTTTTGGCGGCTTTACTTCGCCATATATAGGATTTGTTGTTTTCTTTGCTTCAGGCTGTTTTACCGGAAGAGCAATAAGTGCATCTTTTCCTATATCAACGCTCTGAATCTCTTTATTCTCCACTTTTTGTATATTGTAAGTGTATGATAATTCTTCCCTGCTTGTATTAGGGCCTGAGATTAGCATTGAAATATTTGGGACAACCATAATACCCAAAATAACGTACATTCCGATTGACTGATTTTTGTTCATATTTCTCCTCTTGACTAAAATTTCCGAATGAAATATCTCTTCTTTATAGTTTCTATATTATAACATAAATGTAAATTTTTATTTACTAAAAGGCAATTTTTTAAGAAAAATTTTCTTTATATAAGTATAGGGATATTGGGATTTTATGAGCGCACATAATTTTTGGCACAATTTCACACATGGTTTTATGCACGGAATGTTTAATAGCAATCCGTTTTTCGGCTGTTGGGGCGGCTTTGGACCTATGTGGGGAAATCCATTTATGTTTGGAGGGGGATTCTCCAGTTTTAACCCGTTATGTAATACTTTCTTTCCCCCTGTATTAAGTTGGAACAGCAGCGTATTTGCAGTCCCTGACGTAATGGCCGGCGGATTTTATCCGCTCATGCCCGATATACAACCTATGGAATTTAATAATAATATGAATTTTGATATTAATAGACTTTTTACGACAGAAAATGTTTGGGAGAATTGGAATAAACAAATACAAAATAACCAAAATGTTTTAGACACTTTTGTAAAAACACCTCCTCTCAGCAAAACAAAAACAAATGAAACATATGAAACATATGAAACATATGAAACACATGAAAAGCAAAAAGAGAATGGTATCAAAGCTGCCGCAATTACTCCAAAAACGGCCAATAAAATTACAAGCAGCCCTCCCGCAAAACCGGCAAAAATGGTAAATACTCCTGCTGCCGCCGGTCGGGAAGATAATATACAAAGTACAAAACTTACGGATGAATTCACGGGAACTGCCAAACAACTAAATAAAATGTTAAATAAAAAAGACGGCGTTCTAAAAAATAAGGGCCGGGTATTTTTAGATGCACAGGAGCGTTATGGAATAAATGCTGCCGTTTTAGCAGCAATTTGTATTCTTGAAAGTGACTATGGTACAAGCAGACTTGCACGAACTAAAAACAATGTCGGCGGAGTAAGTAAAGGTCTGGATTTCAGATCTTATAACAGCGTCGATGAATGTATTATGGATATGGCACGATTCCTTAAATCAGGATATATTAATAAGGGGCTTGTTACAATAAATCAGGTTGGGAAAAAATACTGTCCGGTCGGAGATCCGCGTGATACTAAAGGCTTGAATGCCGGCTGGAGTAATGCTGTTACCAATATTACCCGGAAGCTGGAAACATTAGCATAAAAAAAAGCCGTTTCTTATGAGAACGGCTACCAGACTTGGGGAGGAGGTATGAAAAACCTTTTGGTTTTCCATACTAGGCTTATCGGCTTAAATCTTCTTTTCTTTAAACTCTGTATGCAAATATCATCTATATGCAGTATGATTTAGATTATTTAAAACTTCATAGTATGAACTTATTTTAAGCAAAATAACTATAGGTACTCGACAATTAATATTTTTTTAGTTATTATCATATCACTGGCCCAATAATTATTAAAAGGAGAAAAAGAAATGCAAGTAATATTGAAAAAAGAAGTGCAAAATATTGGCGAAGCAGGTGATTTGGTAAATGTTAAGGACGGTTATGCAAGAAATTACCTTATCCCTAAAAACTATGCAGAACCTGCAACAGAAGGTGCTCTTAAGAACAGAGAACAAAATATGGCAAGACTGAAAGCTAAACAAGAAAAATTACATCAGGAAGCTCTTGCTAAAGCCGAACAAATAGAGAAATTAGGTTCTATTGAATTATCTGCAAAAGCAGGCGAAAGCGGAAAACTTTTCGGTACTATTACTACCAAAAAACTCTGTGAAGAACTTAAAGAAAAATCCGGCATTGAAATTGACAGAAAAACTGTTTCTTTAAATGCTCCGATTAACAGAATAGGTGAATTCACAATGTTAATTAAATTAACTTCTAAAGTAAGAGCCGAATTGAAAGTTATTGTTACGGCTTCCGAAGTAGTAAAAGAATCTATTGAAGAAGAAGTAACCGAAGAAACAGAGGCATAGAATTAGAAAATTAAAAAACGTGCCGAAAATTAAAAAACGGCACGTTTTTTAATATAAGAGAGCTATTATATGAAATTATCTTTTAAATGTCTGCCCGTTGGTGATTTACCGTATGAAACAAATGAGCTTGCCACAAAACTGACTGTCAAGCTTTTTGAAAATGTTCCGTTTCTTGCAAATATGCCTAATGCTTCTGAGGACGAAAGCGTTATTAACAGAAGCGTTTCAAATCTTCCCGGAGTTAAAATAAAAGATAAAAAAATTATTTTTAAAGAAGGCCCGCAATATAAGCCTTTGCTTGTAGCCATGGATGCAGCGTTTAATAATCCCAGCGCCGAAAGTCTTGAACCGTACAAATTTGATACTTTCTTTTTACCTAAATATTTTCAGATACTAAAGCGTATTAAACCGGCAGAAACTGTTGTAAACTTAACAGGTCCTTTTACTCTCTCTCAAAAGCTTGTCACAAAAGATGGTGTACAAATGCTGGCTGACAAATATTACAGAAAATTTATTATTCAGGCAGTGAGTATAAAAGCATTGTGGATTATTCATAAAATCAAAGAATTTTCACCGGATACGCTGCCTGTTATTATGCTTGAAGAGCCGCTCCTCGGAAAAGTCGGAGATGTTAAAAGAGAATCTGAAGATGTTACGCGCGAAGTACTGGTTAATATGTATTCCAAGATTATAAAAAAGATTAAAGAATATCACGGATGCGTCGGAATACAATGTTTTGAAAAATGTGACTGGAAAATACCAATAGACGCCGGTGTCGATATTATTTCATTTGACGCTTATACAAATCCGAATAATTTAAACATTATTCCCGAAAAAGTAAATGATTTTCTTATTGGCGGAGGAAGAATTAACTGGGCAATTGTGCCCGTAATAAACGAAGCTACGGTAAAAGCTTTGAATTTGGATTATGCATATAATCGGTTCATAAAAGCAGTGGAAGGTCTTATACTTGCCGGCGTAAGCGAACGTCTTGCATATAACAGAGCTATGGTCTCAGTACAGGGCAATGTTGACAAATTACCCCTCATATTTGCAGAAAAAGCCATAATCATTGCAAATCAATTATCAAAGAAAATACCGGTATTTAAGCGTCTTCCAAAACCTGATTCGAATCAATAAATATGGTATTGCGGATAAATGCGTGCGCCATAAGAAGCAAATAAGGGTTCATTTCGTTTGTGGCTGAGAGATTTACTTTTGCTTCCGGTTTTTCGAAGGTTTCTTTTTTCTTAGGTTCAACTGCCTCTATGTCAATATTTGTATGCATTGCAAGTGTGGAGCTTTCTTCTTGCAAGCTTTTTTCCAGTGTTTTTTTAGGAAATTCTTCGGAACATATTATATAAATATCGACGGAATTTGAGGTTGTCAGGGTAAAAACACCTTTTACATTGCCAAAATTTCTTGTCTGAATAAGAACGGTAAGTTTAGAATCATTTGACTCATTTTCTCCGTCGGGAGCTTCGACCTCCAAATCAAAACCAACCCCCTCGTTCAGGGGAAGCCACGGGAGATAAAGAAGCATAAGACTCTTTAACGTTTGTGCGGGACTGCCGGAATCTGCCATGGCAACACAAGAATTTATAATGCTTAATGTTTCGCGAATTTGCTCATTTGTCATTCCGTTCTTGGAAGCGGAAGCCATTGCTATAATCAGATTTGCAACGGCTTGTTTACTGTTTTGCAGGATTAATTCCGAAATCGCAGGCATGTGAATCATGCCGCTGAAAAATAACATAACCGCATCTTTTTGGGCAGATGCAATTTGCGTTTGTATATTCTGAAGCGTTGTATTTAGCGGAAGTTCATTTGAATCATCAAAAAGCTGAGAAAGCATTTTTTGATTTTTTAAAAGTTCCTGATTTATATCATTTAATAAAAGAGTATTAGTATTTATCGGGCTGTTTTTATTTTGTGCCGCTTGCAGAATTGCTCCCAAAGTTTGCGGAAGTCCCAGTAAATTTCTTATGTATATGGCTCTATCCATTGCTGCAATTTGATTCATTTGCAGCTGCTGCATTAGAGCCAGCGACGGCTGAAGATTTTGTACAATACTCGGCTTAGGCTGGGAAAGCGACGGATTAAATGTGTTACCTCCCGCATTTATTCCGTCCTGTTTAAGCTTCTTTAGATATATTTCGGGGTTCCTTAGCCCTGCAAGAATTTTTCCGATGCTGAAACCGTCCATATTTTTATTATAACAATATTTAAAAAGAAGTCTATAAAAGATTTGCCACTTTACAAATACTGTTTTTTTTTATACGATTATTTAAAACGAGGTATCTGATGGTAACAAAATATAAACGGGTGTTATTAAAAGTCAGCGGGGAAGCTTTACTTGGAAATCAGCAATTCGGAATTGATTATCAGCCCGTAGAAATGATTGCGGATGAAATTAAGTCGATAAACGAAAAAGGTGCCGAAGTTGCTGTTGTTGTCGGCGGAGGTAATATTTTCCGCGGAATGAAAGATAGTGCTAAGCTCGGTATGGATCAGGCTTCCGGCGACTATGTCGGTATGCTTGCAACAGTTATGAATGCCGTCGTTCTGCAATGTGCTTTGAAAAAAATAAATGTGGAATGCCGTGTACAAACTGCAATTTCAATGAACCAGATTGCCGAGCCGTATGTAAGACACAGGGCAATCAGACACCTCGAAAAAGGGCGCGTTGTAATATTTGCAGCCGGAACCGGAAATCCGTTTTTTACAACAGATACTGCATCCGCTCTGAGAGCGTCGGAAATTAATGCAGAAGCGATGTTAATGGCTAAAAACGGTGTTGATGGTGTATATAATGACGATCCGAAGATTAATCCTAATGCTGAAAAGATTGATAAAATGTCATATGACGATATTATTAAGAATGAATTAAAAGTGATGGACACATCAGCTTGTGCTCTTTGCAAACAAAATAAAATACCTATTATAGTTTTTGATTTTAAAGCAAAAGGCAGCCTGGAAAAAATTATGGATGGCGAATCTGTAGGTACATATATAAGTTAGTTAAATAAAAGGAGAAAATTTATGTCAGAAGCTCTTGATGAAATGTATTTATTCGGAGAAGAGAAAATGGAAAAAGCAATTGCGCAAATGAAGCGCGAGTTTGCATCCGTACGCACAGGGCGTGCTAATCCGGCTATTTTGGATAAAGTTATTGTCGAATATTACGGAGCTCCGACACCGATAAGACAAATGGCGCAAGTAAGTGTAAGCGAAGGCACAACACTTGTTATCACTCCTTTTGATAAGAGTATTATGAAAGAATTGGAAAAAGCTATTATAAAAGCGGAATTGGGCGTTGCTCCGAATAATGACGGCGTCTGTGTAAGACTCAATTTCCCGCCTTTGACTGAAGAAAGAAGAAAAGAAACAGCTAAAGAAGTTAAAAAATACGGAGAAGATGCAAAAGTTGCGGTACGAAATGCAAGACGCGATATGGTTGACGCACTGAAAAAAATCGAAAAAGAAGAAAATATGCCTGAAGATGCTGTCAAAGATAATCAGGACAAAATTCAAAAGCTGACAGATAAATATGTCGGAATCATAGATTCTCAAGTAGCAGAAAAAGAAAAAGAGGTTTTAACGGTATAATGGCTTTAAGCAAAAGCATAACAAGGCTTTTAACGGGAGTAGTTATAGGATTTCTGGCACTGTTTGCCATTTTATCCGGCGGGTTGTATCTGGTAGCATTGGTTTTAGCAATAGTTTCAATTGCGGCCAAAGAATATACAACAATCTTAAAACATAAAGGATTTTTACCGAGTTTCAAAGTTATTATAATATCTAGTGTCATATTTGCAGCACTTGCATATTTTAATCGTTTTGATTTGGTGGCACTTGCGTTTACCTGTTGTTCAATAATGGCATTTATGTCAGTATTATTCAGAGGCCGCCAACCTTATATTGCAAATGTCGCAACAACAATTCTGGGTTTTGTATATTGCGGCTGGTTTCCGCTACATTTATTATTCTTAAGAGATTTAGGCAGTCACCCCGTATATGACGGTTTTATTAAACAAAATGTTACGACCGAAGGAGCTGGATATGCTTTATTGCTCCTGTTTTGTGTAATTTTAACCGACAGTTTTTGCTATTATGCAGGATGCAAGTTCGGCAAACATAAACTTTCCAGAGTTATAAGTCCCAATAAAACAATAGAAGGCTCTGTTGGCGGAACTTTGACCTGCTTAATTTTTTGTATGATATTCGGACATATGCTTGAAATTCCCTGGTATCATTCTTTTATACTGGGACTATTGATTGCGGGTTTTGCCCAGATTGGCGATTTGTGTGAGTCAATGATTAAAAGAGATGCAGGAGTTAAAGATTCCAGCAATATTCTACCCGGACACGGAGGATTTTTGGACCGTACTGACAGCTATATCCTTACAATACCCGTTGTTCATTATTATCTGTATTTCTTTGTAGTTAATAACTTTATGGATTTATTCAAAGGTATTTTCTAATGTTAAATAAGCTTTTTGGCGAACAAAACGAATTGGTTGAAAAGGCTCTGACACATCCTTCCTATACAAAAGAAAATAATTGTTCGTCACTTGAGAGTTATGAAAGGCTTGAGTTTTTTGGGGATTCTGTTCTAAAACTTTTCACATCAAAACTTCTTTATGAAACATATCCGGAAGCTCCCGAGGGTGAACTTTCCAAAATACGTTCGATTCTTGTATCCGATGCAATACTTGCAAAAACTGCTATTGAAATCGGGTTAGATAAATTAATCAAACTCGCCCCTTCCGAAGAAAAACAGGGGGGCAGAAAACGTGAATCAAATCTTGCCTGCGCACTGGAAGCAGTTTTAGGGGCATATTATCTGAGCGGAAAGCAAAAGAAAATTGAAAAATTTATAAAAAATTATATTATGATTTATGCCGAAGATGTGGATAAACATTTTGAAAAATATAATGCGAAAGATATTTTACAGCAATATACACAGGGGGTAAATAAAACACTTCCTGTTTATCGAACTTTATCGGTAAACGGTCCTGCTCACAAACCGGAATTTGTTGTAGAAGTTGAATGGAACGGTGAGATAATAGCACAGGCTTCGGGTAAAACAAAGAAAGAGGCTCAACAAAACTGTGCTCTGAAAGCTTGTAAAAAACTTAACGTCACAGAAGAGTAGAGTTTTACTCCATATGTATGATTACTAAATATTTTTGATTTAATATAATAAGTATGTGTATTGGGAGAGGATTAATGAACAGACGCTGGTACGATTCAAATGAGCATACCGAAAAGGCTTTATCAATATTGAAGGATATGGATGAGGATAGAAGAAGAGCTTTGTCAAAAGATTTAACTGCCGTTGTTCGTCAGATTAAAGAATTGCACGAAGAAGATGAAGAGCAGGATGTAAGTATCGGGATTGACCGCGTTTTAGGTTTGTATAAAATATCTAATTCAAGAAGATGGTATGATAAAGTGAGTATACTTTCTTATGCTTTAAAAACAATGTCAACTCTTCCCAGAGAAGATTTCTATAACATAATGGAAGGAATTTCAACCTCACTTTCTGCATAAATATTTATAAAAAAAATTAACCTCCGTAATCTCGGAGGTTAAAAATTTTCCCTATAATTCCTTTTCCTTTTTCCGCTTGCTTAATACAGCTTGAGTATCCTATAACAATGCTTCTAGAATAGCCGCATTCTTTGCCGCAATTGTATTAGATTTAACTCTGCTTTTATACATGTAACTTCTCAAAGCTTCCCTAATCAATTCGGAACGCGTTCTGTTTTCGCCTTCTGCGACTTTGTCAATTCTGTCCAAAAA
>CALUPJ010000124.1 GCA_944322555.1 Candidatus Gastranaerophilales bacterium
GCAGCTGCAATTGCCGTTGGTATAGCAACGTGTTCGTTCAATACGGTAATGGCAGCCTGCCCGTGCGACCAGCGTCCTGTTGTAACACAGGGGGCTTGTCCGTGTGACACCGAAAAGCCGGAAATCACAGGAGCAGCATGCCCTTGTGAAGCAGAACCCGAGCCTTGCGGATGTGATGCCGCTCCAAAATGTGAACCGGATCCGGTTCCTTCGTGTGCACTTTGCCCAGGGGTGAAGGACTTACAAAAAAGTGACATGAAACAGGTTTATGCTTATCCGAATGCTATTTACGGATACAACAACTTTGTAGGTACAAATGCGGATTCTGTTTATTCAGCAGAAGGGTTTTCCATTACCAGGGATAACTCAAAACTCAGCTCGGCAACCATGGGAACAACAGTTAGTTCAGAGGGTGCTGTCACCGGTGCTGCAACTGACATTCCGTGCCTTAACGAAATGACAAGACATAATGGTATTCCGATTATCAGAGATGAGTCCAAGATGGACGGTAATGGTTGTCCGATTCAAATGGGTACTGCAAATTCAATTCAAGCAATTAAGAAAACATTCGTGCCGTTTGATTTGTCTCCATTCAGTGAAATGACGGGTGCAGCTGCAAACTTGCAAATGTTCCCGGATGTTCCAAACGGTTATTGGGCATCATGTGAAATAGATAAACTTGCTACCAATGATGTAGTTGTAGGTTATCCGGACAGATTATTTAAACCGTCAAAAAATATTTCCAGAGCTGAATTTGCAACAATGCTGGTTAAAGGTTTTGACAAAGACATGTATTCCTGCACGCCGGAAAAACTTTTCTCGGATGTGCCGGAAAATCATTGGGCTAATTCAGCCATTACAGTTGCTGTACATCAAGATTTGTTAAAAGGGTATCCTAACGGAACTTTCCAACCAAATCATAATGTAACGAGAGTAGAAGCTCTCTGTGCATTATCAAAAGGAATTAAATGTCCTGAAATGGATAAATGTAAGGCTCAAGAAATCTTATCAAAATACTGTGACGGTAATACTGTACCTGAATGGGCACAAATTCCTATAGCAATCGCGTTAGATAAAGGTGCTTTAAATAATTCGCCGAATCCTGATAAGATTGCACCGTTTAAAGATGCAACAAGAGCAGATATAGCAGCAATGCTTCAAAATATCCGTGTAAATGCGGGTATAGATAAAAATCCTGTAACAGCAAATAATGACTGTCCGATTTGTCCTGATAACAAACAAGCTTTTGTCGAAAATGAAGAAATTGTCCAAATTCCGACACTGCAATTAGAATTTAAAGATCAGGTCAGCGCAAAATCTTCTCATGTAGGTCAGAGATTTGCTGCAAAAACACTTGAAGATGTAACAATCAACGGACAGCTTTTCCCGTGCGGCTCAAAGGTATATGGTAAAGTTGTAGAAGTTATAAGACCTTCAGGATGCCAGAAAGGTGCCTTAAAACTTGCATTTACAGAAATAGAGAATTGCGGATGCAGGGCTACTTTACCACGTCAAATACTTACAGCTCAGGTTGACAAATCAAATACTCCGAATATCATATCAAGAATAGTCACGGCACCTCTGACTTGGGGCGGTTCAATGCTTGGTATTGTAGGCAGAACAACCGGTGGTATGTTAACGTCATTAGGTAATGCCTGCGAAGATGTGGCATCAGGAACGGGTATTGCACTGGGCGAAGTGTTCCAAGGTCAGTTTGCAGCTGCCGGCAGAAGTGCAATGGATGTTGTCAAAGATACTGTTAAAGCTCCGATTGATTTAACAAGAACGGCATTATCTGGTACTATGGGCTTATTCCAGTCTACAGGTGATGAAGTTGCATATCTTGTTGATGCAAAAGGATATAAAATTTCAGCGGTCAATCCTAAAGAACATATTACTGTAGCATTCGGATGCAGCGGTGAATAAAAAACTGCAGGCCGGCATGAAATCCCTATTCGGCGGTATGGTACGGTAAAAACATTAATTTTAATTGTCTGCATATGGGGAAAGAGTTTTGGCAAAAACTGTTGCCGGAACTCTTTCTTTTGATTAAAAACTATTTGGAATAAATTATTTTTTCCGGGCTTTAATTTTAATGTGCATAAATAAAAAGATTTAATTAAAGTTGAAAGTATTATCACTAAAAATGCATACGTAGATTCCAAAACAGATATTTTTTGCATTTCTTAACTAAACAGGAAAACAATCTTGAAATAAGTAATAAAATCATTTCCTAATTTTACTTTTTGATATAAAATAAAGGCTGCAGGGATAGTTAAAGAGTAAAAAATAGGAGACCTGTATTATGATAATGATTGCTGTGGCACTACTTTTGAGTTTGGTTTTATGTTTGCTCTTCGGAGTGCCGTATATAGATTTTTTGAAAAAGAAAACAATCGGTCAATATATCTTAGATTTAGCACCGGAAGCGCATGCAAAAAAACAAGGTACCCCCACGACCGGCGGAGTGTTTATAATAGCAGCCGTAATTATTTCTTCTGTAATAACTTTGTTGATGGCAGAAAAGATGGATAATTCTGCCTGGATTATTTTAATAACGTTTTTCTTTATGTCATTAGCGGGTTTTCAGGATGATTATTTAAAAATCAAAGGTCATGAAAATAAGGGTTTAAGCCCTCGGGGTAAGCTGTTACGTCAGATATTAATAGCACTTATTCCGGCAATTTATGCAATGCAGAATTACGGAACTGTTATAACTCTGGGAGCAATTAGTTTTGATATAGGAATGTTATACCCGCTGCTTGCGGTGTTTGTAGTGACCGGTGCATCAAACGCTTATAATTTGACAGACGGATTAGACGGACTTGCGGCATCATCCGGTATACCTGCATTTTTTGCCTGCGGTCTTATTTCTTATTATAGCGGTCATCTTGTAGTTGCCATAGTTTGTGCTTCAGCTATAGGGGCATCATTAGGGTTTTTAAAATATAACGCTCCCAAGGCACAGGTTTTTATGGGCGATACAGGTTCTCTTGCTCTGGGCGGGTTGCTCGGGACACTCGCTGTACTGGGAAGGTGCGAACTTTTGCTTGCGGTTTTCGGCGGTATATTTGTAGTTGAAGCATTATCAGTAATCTTACAGGTAACAGGGTTCAAACTAACCGGAAAAAGAATTTTTAAAATGTCTCCTATCCATCACCATTTTGAACTTTCAGGCCATTCCGAAACAAGAATAGTGAAAGAATTTACTACAGTAGCATTTATATTTTCATGTTTAGCTATCGTCCTGTATGCAGTATTATTATAAGTTTATGTACAGTTAATATTTCTTTTTCATGTTTTTGATATAATAATATTAATAAGGGAGAAAAGAAATGCAAGAACTATTGAAAAAGAGTGCAATGGAGCAAAGCAAGGCTCTTAAGAATAAAGAGGTTTCCGCTGTTGAGCTGACTTCTGCGGCTTTAGACAGGATTAAAACTGTTGATGAGAAGCTTGGTGCATTTAATTCATTAACTGAGGAAACAGCGCTGGATACGGCTAAAAAAGTTGATGAAAAAATAGCTAAAGGAGAAGAACTGCCGCTTCTTGCCGGAGTGCCTCTGGCTTTGAAAGATAATATGAATCTTATCGGTTCAAGAACAACGGCTTCCAGCAAAATTTTGGAGAATTTTGTGTCGCCTTATAATGCAACAGTCACTCAAAAGCTTTTAGACAACCTTGTTCCTATAGTAGGCAAGGCGAATTTGGATGAATTTGCAATGGGTTCATCAAATGAAAACTCTGCCTTTAAAAAGGTTCACAATCCTTGGGATTTAAACAAGGTCCCCGGCGGTTCATCCGGCGGTTCAGCTGCTTCTGTCGCGGCATGTGAAGCTACTCTTGCACTCGGTTCAGATACCGGCGGAAGCATTCGCTTACCTGCCAGTTTTTGCGGCATTGTCGGGATGAAACCAACTTATGGTAAAGTGTCAAGATACGGGCTTATTGCATTTGCATCCTCTCTTGATCAGATAGGGCCATTTGCAAGAACGGTA
>CALUPJ010000125.1 GCA_944322555.1 Candidatus Gastranaerophilales bacterium
CAAAAGTTTCCAGTTCTGTTTCTACAGGTTCAAGTTCCTCAATCTGAAAATCGTCTGAATCTTCCAGAGAGAATACCGGTTCCTCTAATTCATCTGAACCGATTCCATCTAAGGACAATCCGTTTTCTTCTTCTTCGAGCGGGATAATTTCCTGCTCTAAACCGAAATCTAGCGTCTGAGGAGATTCCTCCTCAGCAGTCAATTCGATATCTATTTTTGCATTATCAGAAGTTCCTGCTTCAATATTTTCCTGCTTCGCCGCAGTTATTTTGATTGCTGAAAAGGTGTCCTGAGCTTTTGCTGCAATTGCAAGTTTGGTTCTTGCGTCTCTGGAGCTTAGCAAAGCTTTGTAAAAATTGTTAACATCCTCTAACGAGCCGTCCAAATATGCAAAAATCTTAACATCAATATTATCAATAAGGTCTGCATATTGCTTATTCATCAGTAAGGGTTCTATATCATAAAAAGACAACAACTTCGTTTCATCGACCCTGTAATAGTTGTCGGACAAATTCTCAGTATTAATTTCTGCAGGTTGAATAAACCCGGTAACAGTTCCTCCTGACAAATCTGGAGAAACTTTGATAAACATAAATGCTACAGGCAAGAGCTCTCTGTCAAATAGTTCTTTCGGTACAAACAGCTCATTATCATTAAAATACAACCGTACGTCAATATAGCAGCTATTAATATAAATATCCGAAATTTCTATATCTTTTAATACGGCCGCAATATTATGCAACCCTGATTCGGTATCTGCATCCGCTTCTAAAAAATATTTTTTTGCAATATTACCCGCAAAAGCGTTTGCAATAGCTCTGTTCCTAATAGCTGTATCCGTGATATGTCTGCATATATCACGAGCCTGCGCTAAATCACTCTCTTCTATTAAAAAATTATCGTTATTCACCTGATACTCTCCCTCACTATGAGCCTATATTATCATACTATTAAAAATAAATCCATATATTTGACTTATAAAATAAAAATATTAAATCATATAGTGTATTTTTTTGTAAATAATTAAATATTTTTGTATTTTATCCGTTAACAATACCGGAGGATTAAATATGTTTTCGGCAATGATTCAAAATCTTTTATCATCATCAGGACAAGCAAGCGCAATGCAAAGAGCTTCTCAAATGAATAACTATGTTAATAGTTTGAATGCGCAATGGTTTCCCGTGGAAAATGCTACTCAAACGGTGAATGCAAATACTAAGGTTGAATCTTTTGATACGATTTTAAAATCTTCTGCTAAGACTAAGTTCGGAGATTTGCTTACAAATCCTTCAACGAGAGTAAATGCATCTTTATATTCAAATCAAGCTGCTTCTGTTAAGAATGATTATTCAACAAAATCAAAAATAAAAGAATTGATTTCACGAGTTTCAAAGAAGCATGGTGTAGATGAGAAATTAGTTAATGCTCTTGTAAATCAAGAGTCAGGGTTTAATCCCAATGCTAAATCCAGGGTAGGTGCGATGGGTTTAATGCAGCTCATGCCGGCAACAGCTAAAGGTCTGGGGGTTACGAATCCTATGGATCCGGAAGAAAATGTTGAGGGCGGTGTTAAATATTTAAAATCGATGCTTAACCGCTACAACGGGAATATTATTCTTGCATTGGCAGCATATAATGCCGGACCCGGTGCTGTCGACAAATATGACGGCGTACCACCTTACAAGGAGACTCAAAACTATGTACGCTCTATACTGGCAAGTTATCTTTGATTAAACTTTAGTGCTTAATTTTGCTTCGCGTTTTCGTTCCTGTTCTTCATGAATTCTTCGGGTATTTGCATAAGTCAATCTTGGAATAAACCAGCCGAGCAGGTATGGTGAGATTAAGAATGTGGTTAAAATTCCCGGAACAGAATTTAAGCCTCTGGCGAAAGCTGTTATTTTATTTCCCTTGGGGGATTTCGCATTTTTCATAAGAGATGTAACAAGCTTGTTTAAACTTTCCTTGTCGGATGATTTGCCCAGTTTCTCGGCGTTTTTCTCAAATTGTTCAAAAAACTCAATGATTTTTTTGTTTTTATCGCTCTTGCTTAAATTTTCGAGTGAGGATAGCTTCATAGTTTTTTCATTGAATATGGTTCCGGCTGTTTCGGATTTTGAAAGTATTTTTTGTAAATCTCCGTTATTGCAGTCAATGTATTTACAGAAATTCTTCATCTTATCCAGATTATCAATGTTACTGTATAAGGCTGATATCTCAGAATTAGTAAGTACATGTGCACTGCTGTATGGGTTCAGTAAATCTAAAGTTGTGTGCAGCTTATTTCTGTTTCTGTTTTTTTGTAACAGGACAAAGCCCGATTTATCTTCATAAGAAGTAACAAAGGCTCTTGTCAGCATAGGTACCGCGAATACAACAGATAGGCTTGATGAAATATCTCTTATGAGTATTTCGTAAAGCTCTGTCAAATCTTTGTTCCCGTCTTCATCAACCTGTGCTCTGTTATAAGCTCTTAACCCTCTGGGCATAAGTAATCCGAATAGAGATAACCCGGCCATTAAAGTGTGTGTAAAGTTGTGTCCGTTATATTCAAATTCTGAGGAAATCTTTTCATTTGAATGTTCAGAAATAAATTTTCCCAGTAAAGAAAGCGGATTTTTAGAAGGTGCTTTTGCTCTAAAACTTACAGCATGTTCCCTTTCTGTTTCCAAATCTTTTTCAAGACGTTCCTCTCGCTTTTTATCAATAGCCAGTTCTTTCTCCAGCTTGCGTTCCTGTTCTTTAATTTCTCTTAATTTATTTGCAGTTTGTGCCCCCGGGGCAATATCACTTTTTGCATAAATTTTAGGCAATATAGATAAGACGCCCAATGTTGCAGCCATAGTTGAGATGTTTGTAATGATACGTTTTG
>CALUPJ010000126.1 GCA_944322555.1 Candidatus Gastranaerophilales bacterium
TATTGTATGAACAGCCGGATACAAACTTCGAAGATATCGCTATGAGATTTATGGATATCAGAAAGAGAATCTGCTCTATTCCTGAATTAGGAAAGAAAGCTACAATGGTTGCTATTCCGACCACATCTGGAACAGGTTCTGAAGTAACTCCGTTTGCTATTATTACAGATGATGAAACTCACGTAAAATACGCAATCGCTGATTACGCTTTGACTCCGAATATGGCAATTGTTGACCCGAACTTCGTAGACGGTATGCCTAAAGGCTTGACTTCAGCATCAGGTATCGATGCTTTAGTTCACGCATTTGAAGCTTATGTTTCTAATATGGCAACAAACTTCACTAACTCAAACGCTTTAGAAGCTACTAAGTTAATCTTCAGATACTTAGAAAGATCATACAGAGAAGGTGCTAATGATCCTCTTGCAAGAGAAAAAATGCACTATGCCGCAACAATTGCAGGTATGGCATTTGCTAACTCTTTCTTAGGATTGTGCCACTCAATGGCTCACAAACTCGGTGCAATGTACCATGTACCGCACGGTGTTGCTAATGCGTTGTTATTCAGACAAATTATCAAATATAATTCATCTGATGCTCCGCACAAACAAGCAATCTTCCCGCAGTACAAGTTCCCGAATGCTAAGGCTAAATACGGCCAGATTGCTGACGAGTTGGGCTTGGGCGGAAACAACGATGACGAAAAAGTCGAATTGCTTCTTAAAGCCGTTGACGAATTGATGGATAAGATTGAATTACCAAAATCTATCAAGGACTTCGGTGTTGATGAACAAACATTTATGGATAACCTGGACGAACTTGTTGAATTGGCTTTCGACGACCAATGCACAGGTGCTAACCCTGCATATCCTTTGATGTCAGACATCAAGAAAATCTACATTGATGCTTACTACGGTAATGTGTAGGTTGATTTTAGAATAAAATTAAAGGCGGAGCCGGTTTACTGCCGGCTCCGCCTTTTTAATTATTAATAAAAATATCTGTTTTTGATAAACTTTTCTTGTAACAAAATTTTAATAAAAACATAAAAAATTATTTTTTTGTTATACTTAAAATGGAATTAAGAATTGGAGTTGTAATAATGCAGAGAGATTTGAGAACACTGTTGTGTGTAACTGCACTAATAGGTGCAATGTCATCAGGTTTGGTTTATGCTGATGATTTAACCGTAACCGGTACGGAATCTCATACCGGTACGTATGATAGTATTACCGTAGAGTCGGCGGGGAGTCTTACGGTTGATGGCGATCCGTTAACTTCAAGCGGGGCTTTTACAAATAGCGGTACCGTAACCAATAATTATTCTATTGTTACCCAAACAATTCAGAATAATACAACCATTGAGGGAACGGGAAACTTGACTGTAAACGGAGTCGGGCTTACGACCGGAACATCTTTAGGTGCAAACAGTAATTCTATTGCACAAGGGAATATAACTCTCGGTTCTGCCGGTTCTGCGGGATTGACTTTTACTAACACAGGTTCAATAACAGGAGCTATAACAAATTATACGACAATTGACGGAGCCGGTACTGCAAATATATCCGGAGGCTCAAATGCAGGGGCTATCTCTCAGGCTGTTGTAAATATTACCGGAGATTATTCAAATACCGGAAGTATAGCGACAACAAATACTTTTACAAATACTGCAGAGATTACGGGCAATAACGGTGTTTTAAATATTGCCGGTGCGGCTGATGCATCCGGTTCAATAGGTACTAATTCCGGAAGTATTACTCAACAAACAATAACAATCGGCAATTCTACGGCCGGAACCAATGCATCATTTACTAATACCGGAACTATGGAAGGCGCAATAACGAATTATGGAGCCTTAAGCGGAAATGGTACGTTAAATTTATCCGGCGGTTCAAATTCCGGAAGTCTTGAACAAGTTGCTATCAGTGTATCCGGTAATTACTCCAATACCGGCAGTATAACTGCAAACTCAAGTTTTTCAAATAATTCAGGTGTTACATTTACAAACGACGACAGTTTAGATGTTACGGGAACTTTTACTAATTCCGGTACAATACAGGAAAGTGTTTCGGGGACTAATAATAGTTCACTCAGTATAAATGCAACAAACCCAAGTTCAAATTCCGGAACCATTACTCAAGATACGGTTTCAATATCAGGAGGCCAATTTACCAATAACAGCGGTGCTTCTATAACAACGGGTACGAGTTTTTCAAATTCCGCAACAACTCTTGATAATCAGGGAACAATTACTTCCAAGGGAACTTTTACAAATACGGGAAATATAACCGGCGGAACGGATGGTGCTTCAGGGACTCTGAATATTAATAACGGCGGCAGTTCTTCGGGTAATATTACACAGAATAATGTTACAATCGGTACATCCGGTCAGGCATCAACATTTACTAATTCAGGGACATTAACATCTACAGGAACATTTACTAACAATAGTACGATTTCCGGGGAGGGTGATTTAGTCATTAATGGTGGTTCAAGTAATGAATCAATAACTCAGGATAATGTTACTATTGGCGGAACATTTACTAATTCTGCGGATTTGAAGGCGAATGAAAAACTTACCAATACAGGTACTGTTACAAATACCGCAAGTATTGTTGCTTCGGAAATTGATAACCAAGCATCAATTACCAGCAGCGGTGATATTACGTTTACAAATGGTTCGAATACGGGTACTATTACTCAAAATAATGTTACAATCGGAGCTTCAGGCCAGACGTCAACTTTTCCTAACACGGGAACAATTACTTCAAACGGTACTTTTACAAACTACGCTTCAATTACAAATAATGATGCGACAACCGGAACTCTAAACATAGCAAACGGCGGTACGAATTACGGAAATATAGAGCAGGCGGTTATTTCCGTAACAAACGGTCTTACAAATAACAGTGGTGCGGCAATTACTGCAGAAACATCTTTTTCAAATAGTGCAGGCAGTACAATTTCAAATGACGGTACTATTAATGCATCCGGTACTTTTACCAATTCAGGGGCAATTCAGGAAAGTACAGTTGGCAGCGATAATAGTTCTCTTGTTATAACTGCTGGCAGCGGAAGTTCAAATTCCGGTACAATAGCACAAGATAATGTTTCCATTAGCGGAACCTTAGATAATTCCGGTTCTATAGAAACTTCAGCCAGCTTTGTTAACAAAGGAACTATTACTGATAATAGTAGTTCGGGAGAAATCTCCATTGTTTCCGGTACGGGACAAAATAATGGGGAAATTAATGTTACTGATTTTACTGTAGATAACGGTGCGGCAGTAACTAATGCCGGAACAATGACAATAACCGGTGACTTTGTAAATCAAGGTAGTGTTACTAACCAAAATAAGTTTAATATAAGCGGTGATTCGCTTTCAAATTATGGAATATTTACAAATGACGGTGCGAATGCAGAATTAAATGCAACTCAAATTGAAAATCACAACATTTACAGAGTTATTAACGGTGCAAATGATACGGTTGATAATATTGTAAATGACGGTCAAATAGATATTGAAAATTCGTCTTCTCTTACAATTGAACATCAACAAGCCGGACTTGGCGGTACTATAAATGTTGCACAAGGAGAAAATAACCTGAGTATATCGGGTAACAACAATGATGTTGCAGGAACTTTGAATGTAGGAAACGGCGCTGATAATACAATTCTGAATTTTACCGGAGATATTGTAGATAGTGCAATTATTAATATTACAAATAAGGGAAATTTAAATATAGAGACCGCTTCAACAGCATACTTTAATCAAGGTGATACTTACGCCGGAGATTTGACATTATCCGGCGGGAATATTACGTTTGATAACTTTTCGGCAACAACCGGTACCACATCAACCTTAAATGGCGGAACGCTTCCGTATTATTCACAAAGCAAAGGCTCTCTGAACCTGATTAACGGTTCTGTTCTATCAACCGGAGATGCTGCAAGTATTACCGGAGGTGATATAAATGTCGACAGTTCTTCCACATTTGCGGCAACTCCCGGCGGAACAGGAGGAATTAACCATCTTGATAACTTAAATATTTCCGGTACTCTGGCTGCAATGAATTCAAGTATCGGTAACTATAACATTGATAATATGAATATCGGCGGTGCGGATGGAGCAGGAATTCTTACTGCAAGGGATAATCAAGCGGATCTTACAATTGATGTTTACGGCAGAAGTAATGCCGCCGGAGAACACGGAACAGACAAATTTATAGGTAATGTTCTTACAACGGCGGACGGGAATGCCGGAACCATTAATATTGCGGATTGGACTCTCGGAGGCGATATCTACGGTTGGGATGCACCGATTGACAGAGATATAACTCTTGATAATATTTTCCAATATAATACTATAAGTGATACGGTATCGCTCACTGCTACAAAGAAAGAAGTTCATACTCCTATCGGCTGGTATCAGTTAAACAATCACGGCGGAACGACCGGAACTTATACTTTAAATCTTACAAGATTTGATGCGCCGGTATACAGAGGTCAAGTAACAACTTTGGCTCAATGGATGAACCAACTTGCAATTGACGATATGTTGTTTAATCATTCAATGCTTCTTCCGAGTTTTAAAGACGAAGACGGTGGAGTTGCATATTCCGGTATAATGGCAAACAGATATGCAGCTACAATGCCGCAGTTCGCACCGTATCAATATTCAAGAAAAGACGGCGGGCTTTGGGTCAAAATGTACGGAACATTTGAAACTTTGCAAATGAGCCAAGGTTTGAGTAATGTCGGTAACAATGCCTACGGTACATTAATCGGTGCGGATTTTGGGCTTAAAGAATTAAGAAACGGTTGGAAATTTATGCCGACAGCTTATATCGGCTATAACGGCGCGCATCAATACTGGTCAGGTGTCGGGGCTTATCAAAACGGTGGTCAGGCAGGTTTCTTAGGCACTTGGTATAAGAATAACTTTATTTTGGGAGGTTTAATATACGGCGGTGTTTATGATAACAGCCTTGATGTTGCCGGACATACGGATAATACTTTTAACTACTTTGCAGGTGCCGCAACCAAAGCTGCATACAACTGGAGATTCCACAGAGACTGGGTTTTGCAGCCGAACTTATTCTTAGCATATAATTTCTTCGGACAACAAAATTGGCACTCAGCATACGGCCAAATGGGTATGATGTCGGGAATTTTAAACGGTATAAATTTGGCGCCCGGTTTAAACCTGATATGGGAAAAAGAAACATTCAGCATCTATGCAACTTTACAGTATATGTATAACTTAAACGGTGCTGTCGGCGGTCGTGCTGGAAATGTTGGGCTTCCTCATTTATATATGGACAGAGGATATATTCAGTACGGTCTCGGCTTTACCAAGAGATTTACTGACAGATTTTCAGGATATTTCCAAACCGTATTCAGAAATGTCGGCAGAACAGGTGTCGGCTTCCAGTTAGGGTTTAATTTATTGCTTGGTAAATAAAATATAAAATATAATTATACAAAGGCGGAGGGGAATTTTCTTCTCCGCCTTTGTAAATATTTGTAACAATAATAAAATTTTTCCTAAAGTTTTATGCAAAAATACCGTTATTAGAAATATCAGTTAATAAGGAGAATTTATTATGAGCGAAGTATCGGTAAGTGGAAATTCAAGCCAGGATTTATATAAATTGTGGCAGGAGAAATTAAAAGAGCAAGAAAATAAAGACTCGGAAATCAAAGCTAAAGAGGAAAATATTTCATTAAATGATGCTGATATTGAAGTTAAAACCGCTAACCAAACTCGGGCGGAGAGTGTCCTTCAGGAGGCAACAAGAAAAGTTACGACCGAAATGTCTAATTATACAAGCGCTTCTGCTGCCTGGTCAGTAGCTCAAGGAAATGTTAAGGCTCTGGCGGCACAAGTGGCTAAGGAACCGGAAAATGAAACTCTCCAGGTCCAGTATAAAAATGCAAAATCAAACTTAGAAAAATTAGAAAAAAGTTTGAAAGAAGCAGAAGTTCGTGTGCAGCAGGCAAAAGAAAACCAAGTAAATGCCGAAAATGCTCTGGAGCAAGTTAAGACGGAATTGGCCGAAAAACAGGAGCTTAAAACAAATTTGGAAACTGAATTAGCGGAATTAAAATCTGATTTAGAGTTAATTCAGTCAGAAGCAGCCGAACTTGAGACGGAATATGAGACTCTGGCTGCGGAAGAAGCATTGGCGGCTGAAGAAGCCGAAAAATCGGGTGCTTCGAAACAGCTGACTGAGGAAGAAGCTATAGAGCAGGGTTATACAATTATAAAGACCCCTCAGCAATTGATAGCTATAGCCGAAAACTTAAGCGGCAAATATATCTTAATGAATGATATTGATTTGGCCGGGATAGATTGGGTTCCGATTGGCAATAATGAAAATCCTTTTGCGGGAATTTTGAACGGTAACGGCTATTCGGTAAAAAACCTTACTATTAATGTAGATGACGGAACCGATACCAACAATGTAGGTTTCTTCGGGGTTACCGATGGTGCGACAATTAGCGACATAAGTTTTGAAGATGCAAATATCACAACTCCTGATACATATAATCAGGGCTCTGTAGGTATTGTTGCCGGTACATCTAAGGGTTCGACATTTGAAAATGTAAATGTATCGGGTGATGTAACAGGACACCAAAAAGTCGGCGGCGTTGTCGGTACAATAGCTGATTATGCTATAGCGGGTGATGACGGAGAGCTTATCCCGCAAAATAGTTCTTTTACCAATGTTAATTCAAACGTAAATATTAATTCTTCATATTATGCCGGAGGTATTGTCGGATACGTTAATTCGACTTATTCTAACGATCTTGTATTTGATAATTGTTCCGCATCCGGCAATGTAACTGTTTCTGAAAAATGTGCCGGCGGCTTCATCGGCGAAGCCGGAAGTACAATTATAACTATTAATAATTCTACAAGTAATGTTAATTTAACTTGTGATAATTCGGATAATACCAACGAGTTGACATGGCTTCAGGAAACAGCCAGAGTCGGCGGTTTTATTGGGTGTGCAAACGGTACAAATATCGCGTTCTGTAATTCTGAATATAACGGTACAATAACTGCAGACGGCGAATTCCAAGGTGATTACTACGGATATTATATGAATGATGCACATGTTACAATATTTGAATTAGAAGCCGGTTTGCCTGCTGACGATATTTTGAATATTGAAGGCGTTGACGGGATGAATGCCATTGTTGATCCCGAAACCGGAGAGACAAGATACGAAGTAACGGTAAGTACACTTACTGGACTTGATAAGCTTGTGGCGTTGATTCGTAATAATCCGAAGCTTGCAGATTTGATTACTTTTAATATCAATTTTGATTTTGAATCAATGGATGAAGAACATGATGCGACAACGGCATACAGTCAATATGGTGTTGTTCAGCATCTCTATGAAGAGACTGATGAAAGCGGAAATAAAACAGTTGTTAACGATGTATATGTGGATAATGAAATTGATTTGGAATCTACGTTCAACGTTGGTTTTGTTCAAGGTCAACCGCATCCTCAAACAGCTGTGTTCTATTTTCCTACAATGGTTGACGGATTGTATAAAGATAATGAAGGTAATTACTATGTAGAACGACGCGGAGAATTTATACGTGTATCTTTGGAATTTTTCTTTGAAAATCAGAGAACAGATATTACCAAGAGACTTGAAGATGATGAAGTAAGTTTCCGTAATCGTATAACAATGATGGTATATTTTTATCAGCAAAAAATGCAGCAAGCATTAATCGCAAAATACGGACTTCCTGAGGATACAATTGCGCCGATAATTGATGAACCGGAGTATAAATATCTAAAACAACTTCTGGAGAGCGGTGCAGAATTGTCAAGTTCACAGTTGTTGGCTATAGATGTTTATGAACTTAATTACAAAATAATGGAGATTGTCGGAGAAGCTACGCATAATGAAGGCTGTGGTATGGGCGGCGATGCATCTTTTCTTGAAAAAACTACCGGTATACCGTTGACTGACGAAGACGGAAGAATAAGATATACAACTCTTAACGGGTTGGAGCTCAGACAATGTATGGACGAAGAAGGTAACTTGATGTTCGATGAAGACGGAGAGCCTTTATATGAGACTTTGGACGGTGAAGAATATTTGGGCTTGGATGAAGTTTTTGTTGTCAGAGGTTACCCGAAAACCGATGAAGAAGGAAATATGCTCTATACTGACAGTGAAGGCAAGACTGTTATAAAAAATGAAGATGAAGACGGTAACGTAACATATAGCTACGAAGACGGAACTTCTTACGAAGGATCCGAAGAAGATTTATCACAACAGCTTGAAGAGTACAGTATTCCGGACGAGTATAAAGGTATAGAAGACCAAATGAAAGATTTACTGGACGAAATAGAAAACGGCGGAACACCTGCAGAAGCTGACAACGCTCCTGCCGGAGATGAAGTTTCTGCAGCAGGGGCGGAAGTTTCGCCAGGCGTTCAAGAAGCTAAGCTTAATGGGGCTGTACAAACAACGGTAGAAAAATTTGAATCTTTAGAAGAGCAAGATTTAGCTGTAGCGGATGAACTGGAAGACTTGACGGATACAGACAAGAAAAAACTGCTCTAAATCAAAAAGGCGCCGGATTATTAAGCCGGCGCCTTTTTTTTGTTTTCAGTCTTAACTTAATGCCAATAAAGATTTTACTGAACGGGCATTTTCTTTAACTGCTTCATCTGAGTGCATATTAATAGTATCATCCAAAATTTTTATAACTTCCGATTTATCCTTGAGTGCAAGAATTTCATTTATTGTACTCATTGCAACCGAAGGTGAAAGGTCATTTATACCTTTTCCTTGATTGATAATAACAATTTTTAGGGAATCATGTATATTTTTTCTGACCAGAGCACGAGATGTGTATTCTCTGACTTCATTATCAGGAGAATTTGTTCCCAATTCTTCCAAAACTTCAATAGAAGCATGGTCTTGATGAGCTGCAAGAGCGTCAATAATTTCAGCAACATTCTTATTCATTACGCAGCCTCCTTTGCTGAAGCTGCAATTTCAGCTTCCCACATAGCTTTCAATTCATTTACAGATGTATCTTTATTAATTTTATTAGTGTGAATTTTGCTAATTAATTCATTCCATTTTGTGGAAAGTCCTTTACCGATTTCTGACACATCGGTATTTAAGAATGACATTTTTTCAGAAATTCCCTTACCCATACCGGATAATGAAGAAGTCAATCCTTTACCGATATCTGCAATATCTGTTTGCATAACGTCATTAAGGACTTTCATACCTGCTAAATCTGAAATATTAGTGTTTTTTGCATAATCCCAAGCATTGGAAATGCCGTTTCTAACTCTGTTAACAAAATTTACGATAGGTTCTGTAATACTGGAGCGTAATTTTGTCATGCTTCCTGCTACAGAAGATGTAATCATTTTTAATTTACTGTTATTGACAGTTTTGTTTTCAAATCCTTCAAAAACATCGGCAAACGGCAAAGTGTTTCCTTCGAAATTTGAAAATTCAAACGGGTTTGATGATTTGCGAGATGTTTTGAACGGATTAGCAATTTTTTGACCGGGGTTAAATCCTATTTTGTTAATGTTTGGCATACTATTCCTTTCTATTATTCTCAGACTAATTTACATTTATAGCTTAACAATATTAGAAATAAAATAAATCATTAGAATAGAGGATTATTTTGTGCAAAAATCTATAACTTTAGTTACAGATAACGGGATATTTACAATAAAAAATCAGTCAGGTATAATAAAAGAAGCTTAAAAGAGTATTGAAAAATGTTTTTTTAAGTAACTAAACAACAAAGAGGGGTGTCCGAGAGGTTTAAGGTGCAATCTTGGAAAGGTTGTGTGGGAGCAATTCCACCGTGGGTTCGAATCCCATCCCCTCTGTATTTTAGTCCACGAAAAGAGAATTAGTGGAGATTGATTTGCTAAAAGATGCCCGATATGGGCGTCTTTTGTTATGTAGTTATAAAAAGAGAATTTGATTGGAAGAATTTTGGAAGACTTTTATCTTTATTTACCCCAAAATTCTCTTTTTGAATTTTGAGTAGGGGAGATTAGTGGTTTTATTAATATTTTTATAAAAAACTATATCTGCATATTTTGAGTAGATGTAATTTCAAATAAAATGAATAAGTTCATGGCGGTGACTTTCGCTATTTTCTTCGTTGCAAAACAAGCTTGAATTTACAACAATTGGAATCTTTAATTCTCTGGAAAGATTTCTTAATCCCTGCAAAATAACTTTTGAAGACTCAAAATAATTATATTTACCGGAATTGTTATTACTTATTAGTTGAAGGTCCTCAATAATAATAGCACCGAGTTTCTCACACGACTTTATTAGATCCCTAGCTTTTCTTTGAATATCAATAATAGTGGTTGATTTGCTATAATCTACATATATAGGCGCATTTGCCATCACTTCCATTGTATCTGCTAATTCTTTTAGAGATTCTGGTTGTAAAACATATGTATTAAATTTTGAAGCATCCATTTCTAATTTATTAGATATTATTTGTTTAGCAAGTTCCCTTTTGGATAAGTTTCGAGAAAATATTGCAACAGGAATGTGTTTTTTTAATGCTAAATACATAGCTATACTTAACCAAAGCGATATTTCACCTATTGACAGACTATATGTAATAATTGTTAAACTAGACTCAGGTAATCCACGATCTAGCAGTTTGTCTAATTCACTAAAACCTGTTGAAAAATTTTTCATAAATAACTCCAATCCATATCCTTATCTTAAAGCATCTATCTGTCAGATTCGGTGAAATTATTTTTTAGGTTCAAATTTATAAAATATGCATTTAAAATATCTGCTTTTTGGCGTAAAACATTAATAATTGGTTGAATATGCATTATTTCTTCTATTTCTAGACTTGAATCACAAAATCTTTCCAACACAACAGAGATGTGATAAACATCATCACTCAACTGTGCAATTTGTCTTAATTCTGTTAGG
>CALUPJ010000127.1 GCA_944322555.1 Candidatus Gastranaerophilales bacterium
TTCGGTAGGGCGATGCGAGGCTTGACGAGCAAGCCCGTAAGGTGTCGGGAAGCTGAGAACTTCCCGACACCCCGAATAATCCAAGACGAAAAGACCCATGCATCTCAATACTAAAAAACAGCCTCAAATCGGCTGTCTGTTTGATTTTTTATTAAATTTTCCCTGTCTCAATGTCCCAGAAACCTATTAACTATATTGGAACTTGAAAAGCCACTAAAAAAGAGCCTTTTCGGCTCTTGTTGTAAAATATGGGCCGCAGTGGACTGTCTTGGATTTGCTCCACGCTCACAGAGTTTCGCCTTAAAGCCTGCGGCTTAACCGGCTCAATCTGTTCGCAATCCGGACTAACTCACTGTCGTTCGTGTCGTCCGTCCGCAAATCCGCTCGAACCACAAAGGTGGCTCTCGTCCTACTGCAGCAAAATAAAAAGGACGATAACAAAAGTCGTCATCCTTTTTAATCTGGGCCGCAGTGGACTCGAACCACCGACCTCACCCTTATCAGGGGTGCGCTCTAACCACCTGAGCTAGCAGCCCATAAATAATACCGACTAGCGTAACTATCACTCCGTAATATTTACCCCGCAGGCAATTCTTAATTTATCATGGACATTTTTGGAAATCAAGTATTTTATTTGTTAAAAAGTTTTTTTTAGAGTAAACTTTAGTTGGAGATAATTTATGACAATACTATACATATATATAACTATTTTTACTGTTTACTATATAATTTTAGCCTGTGTTGGTGTAAAACAATCAAAAAAAGTTCGTGATAAATATACACTTCGGGATTCTAATATCTGTGTAGCTGTTTATGCAACAGGTGAAGCCAAAACCCTTGATAATTTGGTTAAACAATTGAAAAACCAGAATTATCCGCATCAACATTATACAATATATGCAATATTAGATAAATGTGAAAGCAATCTTGACGTAACATTGCAAAGCGATCTTGATGTAAATGTTATAAATATCAATAATATGGAGCCGATTGGGAAGAGTCAGGCATATTCTATTCTTGCAGAAAAACTGTCAGAAGCTAAAAATTTGGATGCCTATGTATTTCTTGATGCAAAAAATTATGTAGATTCGGATTTTTTGACCAATGTAAATTATTATTTGACCAAACATGACGTTATTGTTCCTATGGTGAATTATATTTCTGATAATAAAGAGTTTTCTTTGCTGGAAAATATAAAAACTACTTATTCAAGATACTGCTCAAAGTTTATATATAAGGCTAGAACTCGTTTAGGACTGACAAATTTAATTAATACGGATTCATTTATTATAAGAAAAACTGTTCTAAATAAAATAGGCTCTTTTGAGTTTCAGGATAAGACTGCGGAAGTAAATTATACCCTAAAACTGGCAAAAGAAGGAGTAAACGCGGCTTTTGAAGAAGACGTAAAAGTCTATACTTCTGTTGCTAACTATGATTCCAGAATTCCATCTCTCTCAGGAAGAGTAAATATTTTCTGGAACAATGTTACGCATTCGCCTAATTTTATAAGTCAGGAATATTCTTGTTCACTGATTGCGCCAAACTGGCTGATGTGTGTTTTATGCTATGCCATTCTGCTGGGGCATTCATACAAATTCCCGTTCTGGGTTAGTTATACAACTATTCTGATAACATTTATAGTGCTTGCGCTTGCTTTTTGTCTCAGTCTTATATGTGCGAAAATACATGCTAAAGAATTCTTATACTTGTTTGCGTACACGTTGTATTCTATAGGGCATATTATTAAAAATTTTCCGCCAATAAGAGGAGTTCGCAATTTCTTTTCAAGGCAAAATCGCAAACATAATGTAGAAAAAATGATAACAAATATTATTGTAACGGATGGAAAAAATGAATATCAGTGCCAGCTTGAATTAATTTCAGATGATGGGCTTGCAAGAGTAAAATTTATAAATAAGAATAAAACATATACTACCAAAAACAATCACTTGAGAATGGTGGACGCGATACGTGAATTGACAGCAAAATTAAATGATTACGGGCTTTCTCTAAAAATTTGTCAATGTTGTAAATACTTTCAACCGATAGTTGACGGTTCGACAAACATGGTTAAAGGCTGCTGCAAGTGTCAGTTTCAGGGAAGAACTCCGGGAGATATAATTCCGACATTGGTATGGAATACATGCCCGCGATTTGAAACTCAAAATGTTGTCAACTTGTTTTAATCTATATACGCATCATCTAAGAACTTTATCCTGAAATCACTGCCAACAGGAATTGAAACATGTCCGCCTTTAGAGAAAAATGCGGTTATCGGTGATATAAGAGTATTTACCCCGAGGCAGATTGTTCCATATGCAAGCGGGAAAGGAGAAAGCAGAAGTGTTGAGCCTTCGCCGCCGAGGTTTACTGTAAGATTAAACATTCTGCCAAAGAGCGCACGCCCCCAGTTTCCTTTTTTCCACATTGTTTTAAGATATGTTCTGTCGCCTTTTATATTATTCAAGAAAATCATTTTATCGTCAGCTCTTGTTATATAAGCATTAATCGGTACTGTATGTCCTTTATAAACCATGCTTTTTATTCTAATTACGACTAACCCGCCGTTACAGGTAATCTGCGGTCTGTGAACTTCAAGGATTTCTCCGGTGAAAACAGTGTTTGCAGGAATGGTGTATTTCTTTTTTACGATATTTGTTTTAGTTTTGAACTTAACACTGCTGCCTTTCGCAAGCCAGTCGGAAATTTTTGTTGTATTTGTAACATCAAAACTTGTTCCTTTTCTTATTTTTATAGTTCCGCTTGTCAAGACCTGCGGGCTGCTTGCCGGGATGTTATCATTTTTCATGTCCAAAATTACCGGTAAATCCTGCGGGACACTTTGTTCTTTCTGTAAGCTGTCCGGCAAGGCCGGCAATGATTCTAATTCTTCTGTCCCGGTATCATTTACGAGTTTGGAAGAGTTGTAATTTTTCCTTATATCATCGTCAACAGTCATGTCCAAATCAAAACATAAAGCATGGTTTGTAAATAAAAGTAACAAAATAAGTGTAAAAAATACATCTTTTTTCATCTTAAAGTACCGTCAATTCTTATTTCTTTCCCAATTGTAACAAAATATTCATAAACTGGCAAAAAATATTTTTCTTTGTTTTACTATAGATGTGTAGACAGATAATTTAGATTGGAAACTATGATGATGAAGATTCATACAACGCAAAATCTAAACTCCATGGGGAGAAAACAACAATCAACCAACAACGTTAATATCCCAAATGATGAGATTAGATTGAACTATTCGGAACAAATGCGATTACACAATTTGTATACTCAACAAGATAGTTATGAGAGTAGCGTATCTTTTAAGGGTAAAAAAGAAATTGTGCAGAAAGTAGTGCAAAAAGCGACGGAAAAAGAGTTGAAGGGTAAAAAAATCTTTTTAAGTCGCTTTTTTGATAAGATTCTTGATGCAATGGACTATGAAACTTGTGTTCAAGCCGGTGTTGCAGCAGTAGTCTGCATGGGATTAAGACCTATGGTTATCATGCTAACGCCTTCTAAAAAGAATAAAAAAGACAATGCTTATGCCTCTGTTCACTCGATGTCTTCAGGTGTTATAAGTATATTTACAGCGGTTGTTTTAACTGCACCATTTGCTAAAGGGTTAAAATATACAAAAGATCATAAATTACAATATCTCAAGAAAGATATACTGAAAAGAATGTATCCAAATCTTGACATAAATAGTATTGGACCGGATAATGCAAGAAAATCACTAACGGAATGGAAAGATATAGATGGTATTCATAAATTTCACAAAGATTTCAAAAATTCAAGAAGAATTGCTACTCCTAAACATATTGCTGATGTTTCTGAAGAAACATTGAAGTCTATTGGGCTTGATGTTGATTTAAATGCTTTAAGAGGAAAGTCCGTAAATGAATGGGTAGATAAAAAAGGGAATAAAATAAAACCTGAATTGAGAGACATGTTTATTGCGGTAAAAGAAGACGGTTTCGGTACAAACTTCTTCTCTTTACAGCATATAGACAAGGACTTTTTGGCTGAAGTTTATCCAAATCTTGATATTAACACAATTTCAAAAGATGGAAAACGGTTGTATTATGATCAATGGAAAAACAAGGATGGCAGCAAGTTTGTCTTAGATTTAGATAATATTCATATCTCCTCATACAGGGAAACTGCAAGCTCTATTCCTTTGATTACCGGCCGGAAAAGATTTGATACTAAAGATAAAACCGAAAAATATTGTGCTTATCAAACAAATGACGATATTGAAAGTACATTAAGGGTTCCTGAAAAATTGGGAACAGAAATTAAACAAGAGTATCTGGATGCAGATGTAGCAAATGATATAAAAACAAAATTATTTGGTTGGATGCCGGATATTGTAACTCGTCCATTTATGGCTTCTGCAACAATTGCATTGATACCGTGGATTATGACACATATCTTCCATATGGAGAAAACACCCAAAGCAGGAAACAAAAACGTAGTAAACAATTCTATTCCACAGAATCAGGGGGTTAAAACTGACGAAAAAGTCACCACTGAAAGAAAGAAGGTGGCATAATGAATATTCATAGATTTAATAATTATAATAATATTTTACCTACGCAACAGGTGTCTCAACAACATAAGACAAAGACTGGTTTGCATTATTCAAATATTGATGGAACTCCTACCCAGTCTGATCCAAGCTTCAAAGGAAAAGAAAATAAATTTTGGGAATGGATTGGAAAATTTTTCTCTAAGATATATGGTGAAAAAGTTTATAACAGCACCGCTTTACAAAACTTGTCCGAAAAATTAGCTAAAATGAATTTGGGGGATATGACTACACATATGGCGGTTCTTGGCTCAACTATAACCAGTGGCGTTTATGTTTCCAAAACTCTTAAAAGCGATAAAATTGAAGATGAAAATAAACCTGCACTGGCTGCTAACCAAGCTGCTTGCTGGGCAATACCAACTGTTGGAGCCTATTGGGCAGATAAAAAATTAAAGGGGCTTTTCAAAAAATGGGAATATAAATATGCAGGTTTTAATGACCAAAGGAATGCTTTGAGCAATATGACCCCAAAAGAATTAAAAGAGGCAGAAAAACAACTAGCCTTGAGAAAAGGTCTCTTTAGATCATTAGCAAGCATAACCGTATTTACTTTAATATATAGATTTATAACTCCTGTTCTAGTTACACCGTTTACAAACAATATAGGTAACTACCTGAATAAGAGAAAAAAATCTAAGGCTTTATTACAACAGCAGAATGCGATAAAGGCTGAACCTATTCAGAATGATAAAAAAATAAATATGGCTGCTTAAAATAATTGCAAACCTAATGTGTACATAAAAAAATAGCTGTCTCAAAAAATATTTTGAGGCAGTTTTTTTGTTATAAAATAAAAATATGAACTTATTTTACCTTGAAGAGACGGACTCAACTAACAAATATGCCAAAGAGCATATAAACGAGTTTCCCGATAAGACGGTTATTTATACTTATAACCAAACAGCAGGGAGGGGAAGGCTCGACAGGAAATGGAGTTATGCCGGGGAAGATAATATATATGCAAGTATTATTCTTAAACCCTCTGATAAAATGCAGGAGATATATTCAAACCTGACGCAATATTTATGTGTTACTCTTGCACAGACATTTGAAGAATACGGGGTTGTACCAAAGATAAAATGGCCGAATGATATATTGATAAATTCTAAAAAAATTTCGGGTATACTTGCAGAAGGTGTTATTAACGCAGGAATTTTAGAAGGGCTGATTCTCGGTGTTGGAATAAATCTTAATACTAAAAAAGAAATACTTGATAAAATCGACAAACCCGCTACTTCCTTAGATATCGAGACAGGGCATTTTATTGATAAAGAAAAGTTTTTAACTAAACTTTTAGACAAATTTTGTTTGTTATATGATAGATTTATTGAGGAAGGATTTTTAATAATTAGAGATGATTATATAAGAAGAGCCGAATTTCTCAATCGCGAAATCACCGTAAAAGTTTTTGATAAAGAGATTTGCGGAATTGCAAAAGATGTCACAAATACCGGTGCTCTGGTATTAGAGGATAAAAATCAAATAAAACATGTACTTTTAATGGGAGATATATTATGAATGAAATGTTAACGCAAGGTCTGGCCGTAATGTGCATTGGGATGGGCACGGTGCTTGCTTTTTTATGTACCGTAATCGTATCAATGATTATTATGTCCAAAGCAATCCGACTTTTAAACAGGTTTTGTCCTGTCGCGGAAGCCGGGGTTTCCTCTTCAAGAACTACAGTTTCCGGAGAAGAAGAAACAAATATTGCAGTAGCAATAATAACGGCTATGTTAAAGAAATAATAAACTTTTGACAAAAGAGAGGATAAAAAAATGACAAAAAAACTTATTAAAGTTATGGATACTTCGTTCAGAGACGGGTTTCAATCTGTGTACGGTGCAAGAGTTTTCGTTGATGACTTTTTACCCGCTTTAAAATCTGCGGTTGATGCAGGTATAAGACATTTCGAAACCGCTGGCGGAGCAAGATTTCAATCTCCGATTTTCTATTGTAATGAAAATGCGTTTGAAACAATGGATAAAATCAGAGCTGCTGTAGGACCTGATGTTAATCTGCAATCTTTAGCCCGCGGAGTTAACGTAGTCGGACTTGATTCCCAGCCGCGTGATATGATTAATCTTCATGCTAAATTATTTAAAAAACACGGTGTTACAACCATAAGAAACTTTGATGCATTAAACGATGTTAATAACTTAATTTATTCAGGTCAGTGTATTAAAGATAAAGGTCTTAAACATGAAGTTACAATTACAATGATGGAACTTCCTATCGGATGCACAGGTGCACATGATGTTGATTTTTATGAAAGAGTTTTGAGAAATATTCTTGATGCTGGAATTCCGTTTGACAGCATTGCTTTCAAGGATGCTTCAGGAACTTCCGCTCCGAGAAAAGTATATGAGACAATAAAAAGAACACGTGAAATTTTAGGTGCTGATGCTCATATAAGATTCCACTCTCACGAAACTGCCGGTACAGGTTTGGCTGCTTATTTGGCTGCTTTAGACGGCGGTGCTGACGGTATTGACCTTGCAATGAAACCTGTTTCAGGCGGAACCGCACAACCCGATATCGTTTCTATGTGGCATGCTCTTAAAGGCAGCGAGTACGATTTGGGTATTGATATTAATAAGATTCTTGAAACGGAAGAAATCTTCAAAGAATGCATGAAGGATTATTTCTTGCCGCCAGAAGCACTTGCAGTAAACCCGATGATTATTTCTTCACCTTTGCCGGGCGGAGCATTAACAGCTAATACCCAGATGATGAGAGATAACGGTGTTATGGATAAATTCCCGCAGGTCGTTGCAGCTATGAAAGAAGTTGTTGAAAAAGGCGGCTTTGCTACTTCCGTAACACCTGTTTCACAATTCTATTTCCAACAGGCATTTAACAATGTTATGTTCGGTTCCTGGAAGAAAATGGCAGAAGGCTACGGCAAAATGGTTCTGGGGTATTTCGGAAAAACTCCTTGCGAACCTGATGCAGAAGTTATTAAAATTGCGGAAGAGCAGCTTGGATTGCAGCCGACAACAGAACTTGTTGTTGACTTGAATGATAAAGACCCGAATAAAGGTATAAAGGCTGCAACAAAAATGCTTCAAGATGCCGGCTTGGATGTTAATGATGAGAATATCTTTATTGCAGGTGCCTGCAAAGAAAAAGGTATTATGTTCCTGCAAGGAAAAGGACAAATCGGCGTTCGTAAAAACTGTCCGGCTCAAACTTGTGCACCTGTTTCTGCAAACGGAAGCGAGTACACGGTTAAAGTTAACGGCAAATCATATGCGGTTAAACTTGAAGGTGATAAAGCCTCTGTTAACGGAAAAACCTATGATGTTTCCGTAAAAGAAGGAATTGAAACAAAATCGGCATCTTCTGCTTCCGGCGGTGCTGAAATAAAAGCCGGAGTTCCCGGAAATGTATTGAGAATTGAAGTTGCGGAAGGCGATTCCGTAAATGAAGGCGATGTCATTATGGTGCTTGAGGCAATGAAAATGGAGATTGAAATCAAATCAACTACTACAGGGTCTGTACAATCAATCCTTGTAAATCAAGGAGATAAAGTTGTTACAGGTCAAGCATTGGCTGTTGTAGGTTAAGGAGGTAATAATGGATATAAGAGAAGGATTAGTTGAACTCTGGAATACAACAGGCTTGATGAACTTTGTCCTGCCTGCAGATCCGAACCTGCATGGAGCGGAACAGTTTCTGCATATGCACGGACAATGGATAATGATTCTTGTATGTTTATTCCTGTTATGGTTGGGGATTAAAAAACAATTTGAACCGCTGCTTCTTGTTCCGATTGCGTTTGGCGGTCTGCTGTCAAATATTCCGATGCCGCCCGGCGAAGCAATTGCCGGACCCGCAGGCTTCTTGGGAATTATATTTGAAGCAGGTATTCATAAAGGTATATTCCCGCTGATAATCTTTATGGGTGTAGGTGCTATGACAGACTTCGGACCGTTAATAGCTAACCCCAAAACGGCTTTATTGGGCGGTGCTGCTCAATTCGGTATTTTCGGTGCATTGTTACTTGCTCTTGCTCTGGCACCTGTAATGACTGCAATGGGTATGGACGCTTTTACTATTCAACAGGCAAGTGCAATTGGTATTATCGGCGGGGCGGACGGTCCGACATCAATCTATGTTACAAATAAACTTGCACCTGAATTATTGGGTGCGATTGCGGTTGCCGCATACTCTTATATGGCTCTGGTGCCGGTTATTCAACCGCCAATTATGAAGTTATTAACAACCGAAGCTGAAAGAAAGATTAAAATGACTCAGTTAAGAGACGTATCAAAGAGAGAAAAAATCATATTCCCTCTAACGGTTCTTTTACTCTGCGTTATTTTACTTCCGAGTGCTTGTCCTTTGGTAGGTGCATTCTGCTTCGGCAACTTATGCCGTGAATGCGGGGTTGTTGAAAGATTATCCGATACTTTGCAGAATGCTTTAATCAATATTGTTACAATCTTTTTAGGTTTAACAGTCGGTTCAAAACTTTCTGCGGATCAGTTTTTGACAGGTCAAACTCTATTTATTCTTTTCTTAGGTATTATGGCATTCTCACTTGCAACAGCTGGCGGAGTTTTAATGGCTAAGATTATGAACCTGTTCTCAAAAACCAAGATTAATCCGTTAATCGGCTCGGCAGGTGTGTCGGCAGTTCCTATGGCAGCACGTGTATCAAATAAAGTAGGGCTTGAGGCTGACCCTCAAAACTTCCTGTTGATGCACGCTATGGGACCGAATGTATCAGGTGTAATCGGCTCTGCTGTTGCCGCAGGTGTATTGTTGGCTCTTTGCCACTAATTATGATAAAATAAAAAAAATACACTGTCCTAAGGCAGTGTATTTTTTTGTGCTAAGATTGTCTTATGGATTTGATTTTGGTTGATAAAAACAATATCAAAGCTCTTGCGGATTTTGCTTCCGAAATCTGGCATGAATACTGGCCGATTATTTTAAGCGAAGAACAGATTGATTATATGGTAAAAATATTTCAATCTGAGGAAGCTATAAGAGCACAAATTGAAAATGAAGATTATAGATATTATTTTATTGATGAAAACGGAGTAAATGCCGGATATACAGGCATTGTACCCAAAAAGGATTACTTATTTTTATCAAAACTGTATATTGCTAAAGAATACCGTCACAGAGGTTTGGGCGGAAAAGTTTTTAATAAAATTAAAACCTTCGGATATGATAAAATCCGTTTAA
>CALUPJ010000128.1 GCA_944322555.1 Candidatus Gastranaerophilales bacterium
ATGTATTTAGTAACGTTGCTTTCTTGAACAACCGGAGTTTCGGCATTTTCAAATTCTTTAAAGAAGTTATTAATATCTATAATTTCGTTATTTGTAACATTATTTGCAGTGAATAACATTTTTTTGACTCTCCTTAAATATCTCTTATGTATATATAAAGTATTTAAGTTTTCAAAAATTGCCTTTTTAGCCCCGAATTGTTAAGAAATGTAACATTGAATTTATTTTTTATGGAAATTTGCAATATTTCTTAAGAGAAGTAATTCTAAAATAGCTAATAATATGGTGCCGGCAGGCGGCAAGTAAGATGTGGTAAATCTGTGATTTACCGTATTAAAATTTTTTAAAATTTATAAAAACAAATTTATTTTATTTATGTCTTGGAGCCGAGTAGGCCGACTTTAGTCTATCCTGCGAATGTTCTAGCAACCCCCGCAAAAAGAAAGGAGTACAAATGCAGAGAACTGCGTTGATATGTAATAAATTTTCGGGAATAAACAGAAGTTCTTCCGTTTATTCTTCTTCGGTCATAACTGCATCTGATATACAGAATGTAGAGTTGTTTGCGACAGAAGTGAATTCCGGAGTCGGAATACGCACCGTGAAGGGTAATGTAGCTGTATGCTCTCAAATCCCGTCCGGTGAACGGGTTATTAATATTTTTGAAAGTATTCAAAAAGGCGAAACCCATTTTTTTGTTCATACCGAAAGTGCAGCAGAAGGTAAAATATATTTATTTTCTGTAATATCCGGAACACTTACATTGAAAGTTTCAGGTTTATCAGTAACGGCAAAATCCAGTGCTACGGATGTCTCTCAGGGCTGGTCGGATTTGTGGGTATTTTCAAATTCTGAAGAAATGCTTTCCATTGAATTGGGTAATTATAATGAAGAAGGTGAACTTGATGAAGTTGTTATGATGAATTTAAAGGATGCGGACGAAAGGGATGTTAAAGGACTGGGGCTGGTAATTTTTTCAGGCAGATTATGGGTTTTTAACGGTCAGGTTTTATGGTATTCCCGGCAGGAAAATATTTATGATTTTTCGACTTCCGACGCGGAAATTTCTACATCCGCAGGGTATATTGAATTTGTTAAAGGTATTACGGCAATATATCCTTATTTGGGAACATTGGCAGTTTTTCACGCAAATTCTTCCTGTCTGATTGCTATAGATGAAGAGAATCGTTCTTTTTATAAAACAATGGATTCGCCCGGAGGCTGCGCTTCATACAACGCATTGGTATTTCACGGAACAGAATTATATTTCTACGATGACACCAAAAAGGGAGTTTTCTGTTTCAGGCAGGTCGTAAACGGAGATAAAACTCTCGGGGATAATATTGCTATTGATATTCAGGAAGAACTATTTAATATTCCCGCTTCTGAAAAAGATAATATACGTACACTTTCTGTTGTAACTTCAGACAGGAACGAAGTTTGGTTTTTACTTCCGAACGGGGATGAAAATTATTCTACAATTATGATTTATGATTATTTAAGAAGTTCCTGGGTAAAAAGAAAATCTCAAAAAATAAATTGTTTTGCCGCAATTGGCGGAATTTTATATTCCGGCGGGAAAAAGATTTACGAAGAGTACAGTTCTTCTACTTTTGACGGAGAATTTATTGAATCTTATTACAAGTGTACACCTCTGAATTTGGGCTATGAAAATTCGCATAAGATTTTGTCTTATCCGCCCAAAGTTTCTCTGGATATGTATTATAATAACAGTTTTTACGTCGAATATACGAAAAACTATGATGCAATGTCTTCCAAAACCCGATATATAAAGGCAAAATCTCTCCAAAACTCTTTGTATTTTGATATAGGACATTGGGATTATTCATATTTCCCGATTAAAGATTTAAATTCAACAAAAAAACTACCATCTTCATTTTTTAAAACTCTTCAAATGACATTTTTAACAAAGAACGAAGGTGATGATTTCTGTATAAGGAATATAGAATTTGGAAAAATTAAGACTAAAACAGTTTAGAAAGGATTAAAATATGGGGAAAAAATCACAATCAACAACAACTACAACAAAATACGGCAATACTACTACAAAAAATCCGTATGCCAGTGCCAGTACAAATAATTCTGGAACTACAGCAGTATTTAATCCAGATACAGCTTTAAATTCCGTTTATAATTTTGTTAATAAGAATATTAACTCTCTTTTGGATGAATACTTAAATCCGAATTTAAATTCGGTAACAAATCAAGCAAAACTTAACAGTTATACGAATGCTCTTGCCGGTGAAACACAAAAAAATCTTGAGAATAATATAATAAATCCGCTATCCGACAGAAATATGATTCGTTCATCGCAAGCAACGGATTTGTACAAAAATCTTTCCGACACGGCAACAAGTTCACTGGATTCATATATTAAAGAATTGCTTACGGAATCTCAGGATAACACGGCAAGCATGATTAATAATCTTTTGGCCGCTTATATGCAAGGGTATGATGTTATCTCGGATATGCAAAAACAGTCTCTCCAAACCAGTGCGGGCAATGCAACCAAAACAAGCAACTCTTCAGGTTCATCTGCTTTAAGTTCTTTTACAGATTCTTCTTCCGATATTCTTAATATAATAAGCCAGCTTGTGAAATTATTTGCATCTAAATAGAAGGGAGAAGAGTATGGACAGAACTTTTTTGCATAAATACGCTCCGATATTACTTGTAAGTATTGCGATTGTTTTTCAATACAATCTTTTTGTTACTCCGGAAAAACTTGAACAAACCCACAGAGAGATTTTAGCGGAAGCGGCACAAATATATATTACAAAACCCGAATTTGACAGTATGAAAGAGCAAATCAGTAATATCAACAAAAAACTTGATAAAATCTATGACACTTTGATTAATGAAAGGAGTTCCGATGGCACTAACTGAAATTGAATACGGTTCACTGGCTTCATCTGAAGTCATGAACAATAATTTTGAATATCTGGATAACAAAATAACTGCAGTTTCTGAAAGTATAACGACTAACACTGCAAGCATTAATTCCAATATTGCAAGTATAAACAGCTCAATTTCATCCTTGAGTGACGATATTGATACTTCTATAGAAGAAATAAATACAAATATAGAGTCTGCAATTAATATTTTTTCTACAAACGGTCTGTATGTTACGACATACAAAAACGGCGGGTCTTGGTATAGAGAATTTTTCTCGGATGAAGCTAAAAAAAATCGTGTTTGGCTTGAACAAGGCGGGGTTATCAGTACAACAAATGATACTAACATAACTGTTACATTTTTGAAATCTTTTTCGGATACAAACTACAGCATTGTTAAAAACATGGGGTTTAATAACACCGGCGGTGTTGCTGCGAGGTGGATGGGATTTTGGAGTTTAACAACTTCTAATGCTATTACCGGTTCAACAAAAGCTTTGACGCAGAGGTGGTATGCCTGCGGTAAATAGAAACGACAGTTAAAACCGGCAGGGTTTGGACTGGATACTACTGTAAATATTACAAAGAAGGAGAATATTATGAGTTATAAATTAGAAAAACCTTTCACTGATGAACAGCGTGCAGATTTTATTGTCCAATATAATCATAATCTTGGATTAGAAATTCAGGAAACTGAAAATGCAATTTTTGCATTAGAAAAAAATGAGATAATGGGAAGCGGTAATCTTCCTGTTATAAATCCTGATTATGAAACTCAAGCTGCATCTGCGAGAGAAACTTTATTTAAGCAAGAGTTCTTTAATACATCTCTTGGCTGGATAAGACGTAAAGTGAATATGAAAGATGGCAGTACGAGGGATTTTCTCGCAGACTTACTTTTATCAATTAAAGCCGGACTGGAACTGGGGCAACAGGTTGGGATTATTACGTACAAAACTCCTGATTTTACACAGGAACAGACATCGGAATATATTATATCTTTGCAGGAACATAAAAATGCGACTCCTGAATTTATTCAAGAATGTTTGATGCAGACAGTCAAAGATTTTGGAGGTTAGTTATGGCTTTTTCAGTAGATGAAAACGGAAATATAACATTAATACAGGGAGACAGCGGAACACTAATTGTAAACGGAATAAATACGGATAAAAATTATACTGTTTATTTTGCAATTCAAGATGCAAACAGAAACCCTGTCGGCGGGGAAATAACCGTAAACAGTAATAAATCACCCAGTGTTGTTTTTGAATTATCCGGTACACTTACAGATTTACTTACCGTAAAAAAGAATGAACAAGCTGCCATATATTATTATGGTGTTAAAGCTTGTGATGCTGAAAACCTTTTTGAAGATACTTTAATAATAGGTAACGGTTTTATTGGAGACAGAAATACAATAACTGTTTATCCGAAGAAAGTAGAGGGATTGTAATGGTTAATGTCAATACAGACGAAAATATTATATCAATAAATGTTTCTTCCCATAATACCTGCAGAATTAATATTACTGACAATAAAAAACAAACAAATAATTTAAATGCCTCCGGTGACGGAGTGCAATTTTATACTAATTTAGCAAAAGATTGGGCCCAAAAACTTAATGATACTGTTGACGGGGTTGATTATTCCGCTAAATATTGCGCTTTACTTGCAAAAAATGAAGTAGAATCCGGTATATCAGAAATAAATGATATTATTAATGACACGGAGGATGAGCTGGAAACACAGATACAAGCCGCAATAAACGAACTTGAGACTAAAGGGAATGAAAAAATTGCACAGGCTGCCCAACAGGTATCACTTGCAGAAGAACAAGCTCAAATTGCAGCTTCAAAAGTACAGGAAATTTCTGCTGCAGTGACAGATAAAGCTGATAATATTGATGTTGTGCATAAAACCGGAGACGAAACTATAAACGGAACCAAAACATTTCAAGATAATGAAATTATAATACAAGCTACAGCCGCAAACTCTTTTCCCGGTGTAACTACGGAAAATAATAATATAACATATGAACAGATAGCTGATTCCCAAAGCGGTTATCTTCGCGGCGCAAGAGTTCTTAGTAATGTAAAAGATAACGCCGGGAATTCTTTCTGGTATTCATACTCTCAAAGCTATTTATCAACAGATGCAAACGGGCTTCTATACGCAATTAATACCAATGGTGTAAGACTTAGAGATGATGATGGAACTTATATTACGGGCAGTGCTGCAACAGTGAAGATTGATAAAAACGGAACTGCACTGTTTGATTTCCCAAAATGTACCAGCAGGGCCACAACGACATCAAGTGCAAGAAATGATAAAGTTGCAGTCATCACTCTTAATTATGTAAATGGAACATCCTGGTATCGAATTTGGTCTGACGGCTGGATTGAACAGGGTGGATATGTTGCAAATAACGCAAATACTTATTCAATAAATAAATTCACTATTACATTTTTAAAAACTTTTCAAAATACTAACTATTGTTTTTCAAGAACAGATAAGATCGGCCGATTAGCATCGGTAAGCTACCCCGGTATAAATAATTCGTATTATCAGAAGTCAAATAATAAGATTGTATGTCCGGGAGATGGTACACATAGGGCAGGTTTTGATTGGTATGCCTGCGGATATTAGAATAAGGAAATTTAATATGGAAGAATGGTATTCAAATAAAGATGCGGGTATATTTTTTGACTCGATTCCTCATGTTTGTATCAGATATTATATTCCGACAATGAATTCTGATGAAAAAAAGTCAATAGAAAAGTATCCGTTTATTAACAAAAGGTTATTAAAAACAGAGCTGAAAGATTTAAAAAAGAAAAAAACTTATTTCTTTGAGATTCCTAAAGGATATTGTTACGATGGAGCTTCCATTCCAAGGCTTTTTTGGAGAGTTATCGGTTCTAATACGGATAACAGATTTTTAATTCCGGCTCTTATTCACGATGTACTTTGTGAACATCATGAATACATAGATAATGACAGGCATTTTTCTTCCGAAGTCTTTAATGCTCTTTTAGAAGCAAGTAAAGTAAACGCTTTTAAACGGTTTTGGATGAAAAATACCGTAGATTTTTACCAGCGTTTTTGCTCCTGGAACAGGTGTAAATAGAAGGGGGGGGGGAATGAAAGGTAAATGAAAAGTTGAAAGCTAGACCTGTTTGCAGGTATGGTGGTAGTAATCGGTTAGTGGGCTTGGGTTTTCGGCTCGTCCGTATGGTATAAAAAGGGGGGAAAGTGGTCAAATACAGACTATTGGACAAACAGCGCGAATTTATAGAAATACCGCATTCCGATTCCTTGGATGTTGCAATTTATCAGGGAGGATATGGGAGCGGAAAAACTTGGTGCGGAGCGCTTTTGGGAATACTTTTATCTAAAAAATATCCAGGATGTAAAGGACTTGTCGGAGCTAAAGAGTATGAACTTGTCAGAAAGACTACACTTGTTACATACTTGGAACATTTAGATAACTTTGGCTACATACAGGACAAAGATTATACTTATAACAAAGTAGATAAAGTTATCAAATTCTCTAACGGTTCGGAAATACTATTTTCTGCGCTGGAAGATCCTGAAAAGTTTAAATCTCTTAACCTGCATTGGGCAGAAATTGAAGAAGCTTCGCAAATTACGGATTCTTCTTTTAAGCAGCTTCTGGGACGTTTGCGTAATACATACAGAGGGAAAAATTGGGTGGATTTCCGTTACCGACTGTTCGGTCATACCAATCCTCAGGCTGATAAAGGTTGGATTTGGCACAGATTTGTTGAACAGAAAAAAGAAAACTATCGTTTAATAATTGCTCCGACTACAAATAATACTTATCTTCCGCCTCATTTTATACAATCAATGAAGGAAAGTTTTGATGAAGAGTATTACAGAATAAATGTACTCGGGGAATTTGGAGATTACTCTTCGGGACTTGTTGTTAAAGGATTTGGAGAAGAGAATAAGTTGTTTCTTAAATACAACCCTGATTTACCGCTGCATCTTACGTGTGACTTTAATGTCGATCCTATGTGCTGGGCATTAGCTCATAAAGATGATGAAAATGTGTACTTTTTTGATGAGATTGTTCTTGAAAATACATCAACACAACAATGTATTGAAGAATTTTTAAGACGTTTTCCTGCTCACAGGTCATCTATTATTATAAATGGTGATGCTTCCGGCGATAACAGAAGCACCCAGAGCGAATATACGAATTATGCAATAATAAAGAATGCACTGACAAATTACGGTTATGAAGATGTAAAATTTAAATTACGCGACTATAATCCGCCGATTTTGAACAGAATCTCTGCTTTTAATGCAAGGGTGAAAAATTCAAAAGGGGAGCGCCATTTGTTTATTGATCCCAGAAGATGTAAAAGGATTCTTTACAACATTTATAACCTTTCTTTTAAAGAAGGTACAAGTATAGTAGATGTACCTACGCATACTCAGATAAAATCAAACCGTGAATTTAAATTCCTTGAACACCCGTTTGACGCAATAAGCTATCTTGTTGAATACTATTGGAGAGTTCGGGGATAATCTTATTTCGGTTTAACGGTATTGGAACCAGTCTTGAATAAAATTTATATTCGTTATAGCTTTCGGGAAGATTATTCCAATATCTGTATATTTCCAAGCCTTTACCGATAAGTTCATATGCCAGTTTGTCAGCTTCTTCTATGGTTTCTGCAAGATAGGGATAACAAAACGGTATTGAATTATTATCAATATCTATTTTTAACTTATTTGAGGCAGAAAAATGCTTATGATAACTATCAAATACTTTTCTTCTTTCAAAATCAGGAAGAAAAGTATTTTTTTCACCTTTATACAAAAGATATGCCCCGCTTTCTACAGGCAGAAATTTTTTTGCGGAATTAAAAGAAGCAAATCCTTGCGGCTCGGCATAAAAAGCATGAGCATTATCAATAATAAGCTGCGGATAAAGCTTGGACAACTTGTTAACATTCTTTCCGCATATGCCGAAATAATTCGGATATAAGATATAGCTGTTTGGAGGGAATGTCTCAACAGGGAAAAAATCATTATCAATATGATAAAATCGCAGCTTTGTTCCTTCTTTAAAAATAACGTGTCTTATTACATTACACAAGTAATACGGAATATAAATTTCCCGGATTTTATATTCTTTTAATAAATATCTTAAAGCGTTTCGAGCAAAATCAAATTTTAACATAATTATTTATAAAGGGCGGGTTTTTCGTTTAACGAAAAACCCGCCCTTTTCTGTATTTTAAATTATTTATTTAACTGGCTCATAACTTCATCTGCAAAGTTATCGTTTCTTTTTTCAAGACCTTCGCCAAGAACGTATCTGTCAAATTTGACGATATTAAATTTTCCTGAGATCAACTGCTCAATTGTTTGGTCAGGATTTTTAACAAACGGCTGTTCAATTAGACATTTGTGAGCCATCAATTTATTTACACGACCTTCAACAATTTTAGCCCTGATTTGTTCAGGTTTATTAGCCAAGTCTTCTTTACCCATTTCAATTCTTGTTTCTTCTTCAATAACAGAAGCAGGAATATCTTTTCTTGAAACAAATTCCGGTGCTGAAGATGCGATATGAAGGCAGATATCTTTTGCCAGAACATCATCTTTAGCATCTGTTTGGAGCAGAACACCGATTTTACCGTTATGGATATATGTTGCAAGATTTCCTTCATATCTTACAAATCTTCTTACGGTAATTTTTTCTCCGATAGATGCAATTTTTTCTTTTATAACGTCTGCAACAGGTTTTCCGCATTTCGGGCAGGTTGTTGCAAGAAGTGCATCAACATCAGAAGGGTTGGATTCCGCAACAAGTTGAGCCAAGCCGTTTGTAAGTTCAATAAATTCAGCATTTTTAGCAACGAAATCAGTTTCGCAATTGACTTCAATCATTGCACCGGCATTTTCGGAAACGTAAGAACCGATTCTGCCTTCTGCTGCAATTCTTCCCATTTTCTTGTCTGCGGAAGCAATACCTTTTTGGCGTAAAACTTCCATAGCTTTTTCCATATCACCGTCAACTTCTACAAGAGCCTTTTTAGCATCCATCATGCCGGCACCTGTTTTATCACGAAGTTCTTTTACCATTGTAGCTGTAATATTCATTTTAATTCTCCTTCTTGGGGTAAATGAGGGAGAAAGTTCCCCCATTTTACCTTATCTAATAAATTTATACAGTTGCAGGCTCTTCTACACCTGCATCAGCAGCAGTAATTGCTTCAATTTTATTTTTTGAATTTGCATTATTTTCTCTCAATTGTTTACCTTCCAAAACAGCGTCAGCAAGTTTTGAAGTAATCAACTTGATGGAGCGGATAGCATCGTCATTGCCCGGAATAATATAGTTAATTCCTTCAGGATCTGCATTTGTATCAGCAAGACAGATAACCGGAATATTTAATTTGTTTGCTTCTTTAATCGCAATATCTTCTTTCGCCTGGTCTACAACAAAGATAATATCAGGTAAACCGCGCATTTCTTTAATACCGCCTAAAGTTTTGCTTAATTTAGCTAACTGTCTGTTTAATTGAGCTTGTTCTTTTTTAGGTAACTTTTCAGCGTGGCCGGAGTTAATAAAATCTTCAAGTTCTCTTAATTTATTAATTCTGCCTCTTATTGTTTCAAAGTTCGTAAGCATACCGCCGAGCCATCTTCTGTTGATGTAGTAAGCACCTGCTCTTGTTGCTTCTTCGGCAACAACTTCAGCCGCTTGTTTTTTGGTACCTACAAAAAGAACGTTTCTTCCTTTTGCAGCATATTCTCTTACAACATCATAAGCTGCATCCAATAATGTTGTTGTTTTTCTCAAATCAAGAATATAGATTCCGTTTCTTGCACCGTAGATATACGGTTTCATCTTAGGGTTCCAGTGTTGTGTCTGGTGTCCGAAGTGGACGCCTGCTTCTAAAAGTTCAATAAGTGATGCTGTTGACATCTTTTGTGTCTCCTTTTTTTCTAACTTGTTTTACTACGGGCTGTATAATTCCATCTACAGTGACAGTAAAATTAAAAAATTAATTAAGCTATTTATAGACTAGGGTTATACCTATCGAACCATACAACCAATAAAATAGTAGTATAAACATGTTTTTCAGGCAAGTCGCATAAAAATAAAGATACAAAAATTAAAAAATCCAATTTCTCCAAAACGGTTTTAATTTAATTTCTGCCATATGGTTTAAAAATTGCTTTCCTAAAAAAAAAATAATATTATTCTGATTTATTGGGGCGGAACATAGGAGTATAAAATTGTAAACATCTTTTCGGGGTTCTCTTTAATATACTTGTATCTTGAATAAAGTTCACGGGCTGTGCATTTTTTGTTATTAATAACACTGTTTCCGATAGATTTCAAAATTTGTTTTCCCATAAGTTTAAATTTTTCTGATTGTTCAATTTGATTAATTTTAGAGTTTTTATCTATGTATTTAAAAATATCCGCAACACTGGTCATATTCATCAAATAGGTGAGTTCTGCTTTCAACAGGTTTGTATTTTGTGAATTTAATATAATTTTATTTTTTTTCATAAATTCAATACTTTCATTATTGATTGTAGAAAAAGGATCGGAAACTATCCGGTATTTCCCTGAAAAGAAAGTCTCGTCAAGATGTTTAGCAAGCATTTCTACTGCCTGACTTTGAGTAACATTTTCCGGTAAAACTGCGCCTTTCAATAATCGGCTTGATATAGATTTTGAATTTCCGATTATATAATCAATATGCGATGTAACATTTTGAATTGCTTCTTCCGGTGTATATCTCATTACATTACCTGTATCAATAAAAGTAAACGGTTTTGCCTTATTATTTAAATCTACAAAAATATTTCCGGCGTGCGGATCTGCATGCATTACTTTTTGTCCTTTTTTAGGAACCGAAAGCAATTGTTCAAAAAATACCTGGACATAACTTCTTAATAAATCAGAAGCCTCATCTTTTGTTAATTTTATATTATTATTTTTTAAATACTCGGTAAGTTTATCAAACTGAATTCCTTTTGCCTTTTCCATAACAAATATATTCTTTTTCACCTGCAGAGGTGCAACCGTATTATAATTGACTGCATATTTGCCGAGTGTTTCAGCAGCTTCAGCTTCAAGACTTAAATCAATTTCTTTTTTCCAGGCCTGATATAATTCATTGACAAGTTTGCATTGATAATCGTATTCGTCCGGTTTAAGCTTATGTTTCATTCTTTGAAGAGATTTGAGCATATTTTCTTTGTCTCTTTCAATTTTTTCTGCGCTTACCCATTTTTTTACCATTTTTATTACAACATCTTTTCCTGTCTCATTGTCCCGAGCCAGAAAAGTTTCGGCTATTGTTCCGACTCCGAGAGGCTTGTCGCCTTTTATAGTATACCGGCTGCCATATGTACCCGAAATATATGTCTGTGCTTCTTTTGCCGTTCGCGAGGCAGGACAGCTACTTTTATATTTATTTAAAAAGCTATCCAGTGTATTCACTCCTTTTTCAGAAATATATCCGGCGCGTTTGTGGAAGAAATCTTTCAGTTTACGTTTTATCCAATTCTTTTCCGTATTATTATTTTTTGCATTTATAAGGGTTTCTAAAGGGTTTTTCCCGTTGCCGGCAAGTTTTATTAATGACTCTAAATTACTCGGCATCGCTTGCAGCATTTTAGGATAGAATATGTTGTACTGCTCAATTTCACGCATTATTTTATTAATCTCTTTTTCTTTGATTAATTCTCTATTCATAAAAATTGTTCGTTTCAACGGTTTAGGAAGCAGCTCCAACGATTTCACCGCCGGAGAAAAATCCTTGTTTTTGAATAATTTTCTAAATGGTGCCGTTACTGTCATATATGTTTTGCTGAAAAATCCTTTTTTAGCGGCATCTATTAAATTTTTTTGTGTTTGTTTGTCTCTCAGATTTGATTTTGCCAAATCTGCAAGTTCAGAAAGAGGCATTTTAAATTTGAAATTCTGTATATTTTTTATATTTTCTTTACTTTTAACTATGGCTTTTTCCAGCACATCAATTCGTTTATGGAACTTAAAAGCCGAAAAACCGGCAAGTGCAAGTGCCGGAGCTTTTATCAACCAGCCGTTCTCAAGATGTTCCGCAAAATCTGCTTTATCTGCCTTTTTATTAAACAAATATCTGGATATCGAATTTATTCCGACAACTCCGGCAAGTCCTAATTTGTATGCATAAGCTAATGGCGCGCTAACTCCAACTATAAAACCGCTGCCCATATCTTTTAGTATCGTTTTTTCTTTTTTACGTTCCTTTTTGGGAGTTCCCAGATAATTAACCGCTTTTAATACCGGTTTTGTTATTAATCCCGAAAAAGCTGCCGCGCCGACTCCGATTAGAGAACTTATCGCTTCAAATTTTTTATTTTTAGTATACAAATGCGAATATGTTTGTATCTTTTTTATCAGTCTGTATGCACCGGCTGCGGAAATACCCGTGGCCAAATCTACCGCAATTTCCGTTTCATTTTTCTGTTGGTTATAATATTTATTTAATTTTTCGTCCGGTTTCGTAAAATCTGTATTTTTAATTTCCTCTTGCAGTTTCTTTTTACTCAAACCAATGTTTAAAAAGCCTTGAACTTTGTCAAAGAACTTCCCTAACAGTCCTTGTGAGCGATAAATTTTTTCTATTTTCAACTGATATGTATTGTAAGCACGTTGATTTGCCTGTTTGTTGTTATTCAAAGCAGGGTAATTTGGTGATATGTTTGAATTGGTAATCCGATTAATTTCTGACATAAAACCTTCTTATTAAGAATAAAGTAAAAAAAAATATTTTATTTGCGTCTTTGTAACATTTTGTTACAAAGACAATGTTTTAGCTCTTTTCTCAGGTAAACTTAACAAGAAATAAAATCTTATTAGAGGATTATATTTTTACTTTTTTAAATTTTTCAATAATAAGTTCCGGATATTTATTCTTATATACTGAAATCTTTTTCGGCGAAAGTTTGCAGGAAAAATCAGGTTTTAAATAAGGTTTAGCATTAGGGTGAATTCCAAGTAATTTAGCAAAATCAGTGCGTACTTTTTTGAAATAGTTTCCGGCAAAATCTGTTATACCGAGCCACGGATCAATAATTACGGCTTCTTTATTTTTAAACTTATAAAACTTATCTGCACAAACTTTTTCATCTGTAATAAATGCAAGCTCATGTTTCGGCAGTCCTTTACCGGCATATAATTTTGCAGAATATATATTTTTTTGGCCGTTTATTTTTGCTATAAGCTCTGCTAATTTTGCTTCTTCATAACAATTTCCCAAGCCTTTTTTCAAAGATTCAACCACATATTCATATGTATTTTTTTCATCAATATCTATTTTGGTTCTTTCTCCTGCAAGTTTCAGATTATACCCCAGTGACATATAACCGAAAAACATATCTTTAACTTTATCTTTTCCAATCATAGAACTAATTTTACTTGTGGATATGTGCGGATATTCGGAATGGGCTTTTCTTGTAATAATATCTGCATATCTTATATTTTTTTGCCGGCTTTGAAATGTTATCATACAGTTATAAAATCTTCTGATAAAATTTTTTGCTATATAAAAAAGAATAAATATAAAATTTAAACTCCAGAACGTTACAAAACGTTACAAATTGCAGTTTTAGTTTGTAAAAAATATATAAGCATGATATTATCCTTGTATACGGGCGAGAAATAAAAACTTAGCCGATACTATCCAAACAATCACATTTTTCAAATAAGGAGAACCCTATGTTAGATTTTTTGTTTAAGAAAGAGACCGACAGCGCGTGCGAAAATTTAAACAATTTCTATTCCAAATTGAGAGAAATGTATTCATTTGAAACGATTTCCGATGAAAGAAAAGAGTATTTAAAGGCAGCAATGTCGCGTTTCGGATATCTTCC
>CALUPJ010000129.1 GCA_944322555.1 Candidatus Gastranaerophilales bacterium
GGACAATTCAATCCCTCTCTCCCGTAAACGGATATGTGACACAGATTCCCGAATATATCCCCGGATATGAGGATAAAGTAATAATGGCAGGCGGAACGTTTATAGAAGGTTCTACCATTGAACTCTCCGCAGACGGTCCTATGTGGGAACCGTATGTAGCTTATATGCAGGGCGGTTTGAACTATGCCCATGTGAAAATTTGCTTAGAAGAAATAGTTAAAAAATTATAGATGTACTTTTTACACCCTTGTATTTACCCCTTGTATTTTCCCCCCCCTTTACAAAAAAAAATCATCATGTACAATAGAAAATGTAGCCGAAGGGTAAATGAATTAAGCGACATTTGCAGATAATCGAGTTACGTGTAAATGAAAATTGAATAATGCGGGGGCTTAGCTCAGTTGGTAGAGCATCTGCTTTGCACGCAGAGGGTCAGGAGTTCGAATCCCCTAGCCTCCACCATTTAAAACAAATAGAGCTTTAAAATCAGAGCCTTCGGGCTCTTTTTTAGTGTTTTGAAATGCTCATTTTATAAAGAATTTCCAATTAATGTATACTTCTCAACAATTTAACAATTTCTTCCGCCGCGTTGTACTTTGCAAGATAAGAAGCATTTTGTTTCAAATAATTCATTTTTATGGGATTGTTCAAAAGCTCAATAATAGTCTCTCTAAGTTTATTGGGTTCAAATTCTTTATCTTCAATATAAATACAAGCCCCGGACTTAAGAAGATATTTTGCGTTAATCCTCTGGTGATTAGCAGCAGCATAAGGATACGGAACTAAAATAGGTGCGGTTTCCGACGCACAGATTTCCGACAAGCTCAAAGAACCTGCACGAGATATAACAATATCCGATGATTTCAAAACCGGAATCATATCTTCAAAATACGGTCTGATTATAAGATTTTTATCTTCTGCATAAGAAGGATAAATCCTTTCCAAATTCTCTGTAACACTGTCAAAGTTTTTCTTTCCGGTTTGGAATATGACCTGTAAATTCAGCTCTTGCGAAAATTCTTTCAACAGCTCAATTGTTGTATTATTAATTGACTTGGCTCCCTGTGAACCACCCATAACACATAACGTAAGTTTGTTATCGGAAAGTCCCAGCAGAGCCTTCGCCTGAGATTTGGATAAAGTTTTAAAACCGTCTCTTATGGGATTCCCAGTAACCACTGTATGTTTATTCGGAATATATCTTTTCGCATTTTCAAAAGCCAGAGTAACATACTTTGCGCGCTTGGACAATCTGCGTGTAACCAATCCCGGCATTGCATCACAATCATGCATTACATAAGGAGTCTTTGTTATAATACAAGCAAAAATCATGGGAGCCGAAACATATCCGCCCGTTGCAAATACCATATCCGGTTTATATTTTTTTATATAACGGACTGACCTTATAATTGCTTTTATAAGTTTTATACCCCATATAAAAAATTTCGGATTTAATTTCCGCGGCATGCCGGAAACACTCACGTGCAAAAACTTATAACCTTTTTTCGATGCAAGCTCAAATTCCATATTCCTTTTGTTACCGACATAATAAACTTTTGTATCCGCACAAAGTGCGTCTGCAACAGCCATTGCCGGATAAATGTGTCCGCCCGTACCGCCTCCGGTTACAAAGCAGGTGCTATTGTATACTTCTGACATTTCCAAACCTTACCCTTTTTACATTATCTTTTGATATATTCAATAAAATTCCAATCATCCATAATGATACCATAATAGATGAACCGCCATAACTTATAAAAGGCATCGGGACGCCCGTTGCGGGCACAAAAGAACTTGCCACCCACATGTTAAGAAACCCCTGAAAACATATAGAAAATGTTAACCCGAGCGCAAGAAGCTTTCCATACATATCCTGACATTTCACCGCAATAAGAAAACCTCTTTGCAGAATAGTCCAAAACAAACATATTATTAAAAGACATCCTATAAATCCGTGCTCTTCACCGATTACCGCAAAAATAAAGTCCGTATGGGCTTCGGGAAGCCAGGCAAGTTTTTGTTTGGAGCTTCCGTAGCCTACGCCGTACAATCCTCCCGACGCAAACGCGGCAAGAGATTGGATTATATTATATCCGGCACCCAGAGGATCAGCCTCCGGATGAAGCCATGTTACTATTCTTGAAGATTGATAGCCCTTAAGACCTTTCAAGAGCAAAAGCGGTATCATCGTACCAAGAGCACATATTATAAGCTGAAGCGAACCTCCGGCACAAATATATATTGCTACCGAAGTTGCAAGCAAAAGCAATACCATACTTAAGTTCGGCTGAGTAAAAATCAGCGCCGTCATAATAAGTATCGGCACAAAAGCCGCAATTATTTTCTTATTGTCAAGCAGATTTGTATTTTTATAGAAAACACCCGCTAAAAGCATAACTACGGCAGGTTTTGCAAACTCGGACGGCTGTAAACTCAAAGGCCCGATATTTATCCACCTTTGCGCACCGTTTACCGTCACACCCGCAATTTTAACCAGAATAAGCATTATAATTACAAATGCGGTAAACGGCAAAGTATAAGTCATAAGCTTCTTATAATGGAAGTTTGCCAAAAATTTAAGTCCTACAAGCCCGACTATTACACCCAGAATTTGCTGAATTAAAAACCGTGCGGGATTAAGCCCCATTTCAATACACTTTGGAGCACTTGCCGAAAAAATAGACATTAGCCCTATAACAACAAGAAAAATTACCGCAACAAAAAGCGGTCTGTCGGACTGCATGTTCTGAGTACTCATCTTTTCAACGCTGTTACTTTGATAGGACATATTCTTTAAAAACTTCTCCCCTGTGCTCGTAGCTATTGAACATATCGAAGCTTGCGCATGCCGGTGAAAGCAATACCACATCGGGTTTTAGACTGATTGCTCTGTCAACTGCACCCTCAAGCGTGTGTTCTTTTATTATATTACTAAATCCGTTTTTTACCAGATTTTCTTCAAATCTTTCGGTTGCCTCGCCAATAAGTAAAACCGTTTTAATATGCTTATTTATGGACTTACACATCTCGGTTAAGTCTGTGTTTTTGTCCCTTCCGCCGAGAATAAGGGCAACATCCTGATTATTAAACGAATCTATTGCAACAATTGAAGCTTCGGGATTTGTCGCTTTAGAGTCATTATAGAAGGTTATACCGTCCATTTCACGCACTTTTTCCAGTCTGTGTTCGGGGGCTTTAAAGCTCATAATTCTGTCGCGGATATCTTCGTTATTCATTCCCAAAAGTTTTGCTATAATAATTCCGCACATAATGTTTTGGTAATTATGGTGTCCGACAAGAGGACAGTCGCTTAGCCTTATTATTTCTTCCCCTTTGTAGCAGATTGCATTGTCTTTTATCCCGCAATCTTTTTCATCATCGAAAAATACAACATTTTTGCATTGCTTGGCAAACTCCCTCAGTCTTTCATCATTCGCATTTAATACCGCAAACTCTGGTTCCTGAGGCGGAAGAAACAGTTTAGCTTTAGCTTTAAAATAATTTTCCAGTCCTCCGTGCCAGTCAATATGGTCGGGTGTAAAATTTGTCCAGCAGGCAATTTTTGCCTTAAATTTTTCTGTCATTTGTGCCTGAAAGGAACTTACTTCACAGACCAGAAAATCATGTTTTTCGTCTATTAATGAACAAGGCGGCGTACCGATATTTCCGCATACGGGAGCAGAATATTTTTTACTCAAAATATGAGATACAAGTGAAGTTGTTGTTGTCTTACCGTTTGTTCCAGTTATTGCGATAAAAGGAATATCCGTATTCAAATATGCAAACTCTATCTCCGATATAATTTTTGTATTTTTTTCGTTAAGCCTCTTAAAAATCTCCGATTTAGGCGGAATTCCCGGACTGGTAACAGCAAGATACGCACCGGAAATAAATTCATCACTGTGATAACCGCATTCTATTTTTACCCCTGCTGAGTTTAATTCATCAATACGGGATTTATATTCTTCCTTAATTTCATTCATCCCTTTTGCTTCGGTAATATAAACATCATATCCTTTTTTCAAGGCCAGCTCAGCCGCCGAAAGACCGCTTTTTGACAAACCGAGAACAAGAATTTTTTCTTTCATAACAACTCTCCGGAAAATCTTATAAAATTATATTCAAAAATACAGCTGCTGCGGAAAGAATAAGCGATACTAACGTAAACTCTTTAACAATTCTAATTTCGGAATGACCGCAGAGCTCAAAATGGTGATGAATCGGCGACATCTTGAAAATTCTCTTACCTGTTAATTTGAAGCTAGTTACCTGTAATATTACGGAGAGAGTTTCCGCAACAAAAATCCCACCGAACAGAACAAGCAAAAGTTCACATCTGCCGATTACCGCAAGCGTTCCAAGCAATCCTCCCAATGCAAGAGAACCTGTATCACCCATAAAAACCTGTGCTTTAGGTTTATTATATTTTAAAAATCCTATTAAAGCGCCAATAACTGTTGCCGCAACTATTGCTACAGCATTATGGCCATCGGCAAATGCAATTATTCCGCAGGCAAGAAAAGCAGGTATTCCTGTCGATGCAGCAAGTCCGTCCAGCCCGTCCGTTAAATTATAAGCATTTGATGCTCCGGTGACTACAAAAACCGTAAACAACGGATATAAAATACCCAAATCAAAAGTTCTTGAACCCAGAGTTATAATGGTTCCGTAATGCTGCATTGCATACACTGTCGGAATAAGCGCAATTAAAATCTGTCTTACAAGCTTACCACGCGGACTGAGACCTTTATTTTCATGTCCTTTAATTTTTAAATAATCATCCTGAAACCCGGCAAGAGCCATAAAAAGAAGTGTAATAATTATTATCCAGGCAGAATTATCCATTTGCTGTGCCATAAGAAGTGTTATGATTGATGCCGTTATAATTGCGGCAATTATAAAAACACCTCCTGTTGTAGGCGTTCCGGCTTTTTTTGCATGAGCTTCGGGCGCTACATCAAGAATATACTGGCCTATTGTTTTCTTTCTTAAAAAATCTATATACGGTACGCCGAATAAGAGACATAAAACCATACTTAAAAGCAGAGCTACCGCAAACATTATCATAATTCACTTCTCCTTCGTTTTATATATTACCTCAAAAAGGAAAAGTTGTATATATTGACTGTTATAAAAAGCAATGCTAAAATTTCCTTATAAAAAATAATAATTTGAAAGGGAAAACATGGAGATATCTGAAGGCGGAAGCCCGTATGAAAGAATCAGGTACAATGCCTACTGGCATAATGCACATTTAGATACGGAGCTTACCGTAACAAAAGACCAGATGGAAGCTACGCTAAATCATCTTGACGATTGTATTCAGAATCCGACCAGAGGACTCCTGGCAAGAAGAGAGCAAAAAAAATCTATTCCGAATTATCCTCAGTTTTTCCGCAATGAAGAAATAATGTTTAGTTTTCCGGAAGTTAAAGCTAAGAATGATGTTTTTGAATCACAATATAAAAAAATGTATCCCAAAACAGGTGAAATCCGTAAAAGTCTTATTGAAAGCAAATATGTAGTGCTAAATACCGTAAAACCTAAAATGACCCGATTTCAAAAATTGATATTTAAACTGTTTCACGTTTAGTTTGTTTTCGTTTTGTAACAACCGCATTCAGCATCGGGAGCAATATCCCCAGAGTGATTGCAGAATATGCAATTCCTGAAATATGTGCAAGATTAAGTTTCCACATATTCTTTTTCGCAAATTCACTTCCCTTAGACGCAATCTCATTATGAGTTTTCAGAGTCATGTCATTTAACCAGAATCTCAAACGCCCTAAGCCTAGTGAGTGTTTTTGCACACCCGGTTTTGGAAGCTTTGGAGCTCTTGCGTTTTCTTTTGCATAATTGAATAAAAATTCACCTTTTTTATCCAGAATATTTGCAACTCCCTTGGCCGCAAATCCGCCAAATACAAGCCAGTTTAAGAAGCCCAGATAATCTCTGGTCATTGATTCTCTAAGCTCCGTACCGTTATCCGCAGCAAGAAATCTGCCGATAATTGTTGAGGCATAAACAGTCTTTATCGCATTTCCACCTGTAACAGGGCCGGTAAACTCGAGCTTTTGGGCAAACTGCTTAAAGTTTTTTACCCGCATTACGCTGAAAACCATACCCGCCATTAACAAACTCGCACCTATTTTTTTAAACCAGAGAGTATCATCTTTTTTAATATCCTTTCTTAATTCGGACGTAAAATCAATATCTCCGACAAACCCTTTTCTGCCAGTACGCTTTTCCGTTATTTTTCTGTTAATATACTGGTTTGTAAGCCCCAAAGCGCAAGAACCCGCAATTGCCCCGAATGCTTTCATTTTATTAACCTTTTTAATACGGTTTATTATCAGCTCCGTATCTTTTTTACCCAGAACATCACGCCCCATATCAAGCGTATCACGAAGTATATTTTCAAGTTTAGCGGAAAGCTCTTTTCCGTTTATATTAAGCTTTGTATCTCTTTCCGCTCCGAGCGCATTTACAAGGCGTTTTTCCATTATTGAAAGTGCATTGATTTTATCATTCTTATCAAGATTTTTGTCTCTGATTAATTTGGTCAGAGTTTTTACAAAACCCTCTTTTGTTTTTAATGTTTCGGCAATATTTTTATAATCCTTATTTTTCCAATTAATTCTATTCCATTTTGCCTCATCAATCCACTCAATTTTATTCCAGTTGATTTTCTTAAATTCATTTATATTTCTGCCGTCTCTGCCGGATAGATTTTCAAATACATTTTTTACATAACCTTCATCATTACCATGCCAGGCTTCTTTCAATGTTTCCAGCGAATTATTTGAATACCAGCTGTTAGGGTTAATTTGTACTTTAGAATCTTTTGCCGCTATTTTGGCAATAAATTTGGCCAGAATTCCCGCAGAAAGACAATTAATAAAAGTACCGCTTATTTCTCTGAAAAAAGTTTCGGCTCCCGCATATTCATTACGGGCTTTTGTATCATAATAAGCTCTCGGAACTACCATTGCACCCACATCCAGTCCTACCGCATTGACCATTTCGTTCATATCACATGTTCGTAAAATATTTGTAACCGCTCCGTCTAAAGGGCCTCTGAATGCTATATTGTTATTGTTTAAAATTTTCATGTAATCATCCTTTCAACAAAAAAGTCCCGCTTATTTTTCAAATAAACGGGACTTTATAAAATCTGGTTCTACTTAAATCTTCACATCAAAATATCACCAAAGTCCCGACGACCCTGATGATGAGGATGATGAATTGTTTAAGTATAAATTAGCCATAAATTCAGTATACAACCATTCATAAAAATATGTCAATAGTCTTCTTGATTTAAGCTCTCTAACATGATACCTTGAAACTTAAAGGACACTGAAATGGAAACTTTTGAGACAGAAACCCACGCAAAAGAAATTGATGCAATATATGAACAAACCAATAACTCTATTGAAGACGTAGTTTTTAATGATGCGGATTTGATGTATGATTTCAAAGCAAAATTCAGATTAATCAGAAAAAAAGTTTCATCTTTCATACGAAAACGAACTAAAAGAGAATTTAAAGAAATTCTGCTTATTACCCGGGGAGAAATCCCTGCGGATTATATCCCGGCATTCAGAAAACAGTATCCCGATAAAGAAATATCGGTTTTGTGCCCTTTACACAGAATTGAAGGACAGGAAAAATTCAGATTTGAATACTATCTCCAAAACAGGATGAATACAGCAGTTCTGTATAAGCTGCCTAAAAACAGAAATAATATTAAAATATACGGCCTGTACTCCGAGGCATTCTCCGGGCAAGATTTGACACGATTTCAGTTTCTCGCGCCATATATTAAGTCTGTAAGAGAATGTGCCAAAAAAATGAAACCCGATGTTATTCATGCCTGCAACATACCGTTTTTTCTCGGCGCAGAATTTGAAGGAAAATATCCCGTAAAAGTATTTCAGACAATTCATGATTTTACCCAATTTGAAATGAATAAAGTCGAAACATTCTGGGCATCCGTTAATCTGGTTGACAGGCAGAATATGAAAAAACTTTGCAGGGATAAAATAATAAAAAAATGCATAGCATCACTCTTTAACCTTCATAACACCAAACGTTTTTACCAAATGCGTGAATGCCTGGATTTTATTTACCGGAACTATTTTAAATTTCGTAAATACATCGATAAATGTGAAGATATTGACGAAAATATCTTGTTTAACCGCTTGAATGCACGTACTCTAAAACTGTTTCCGCAAATTGCATACGAAGATGAAACATTTTACAACCCTGTATTCTATTCAATAAAAAAAGCCGACTTTTGGAGCACCGTATCAAAAACTTATTATCAGGATATTTATCAAAGACCTGAATTTTTCGGCAAAATAGAACGACAGCTGCTTGAAACAAAATCTAAAAGTTCTTATGTTTCTTTCGGCTGCCAAATCCCGCAAGAAAAGCTTTATCAAGCTTTTAATACCGAAAATTTCAGAGAACAGCGGGCAAAGAATAAAAAATATATTCTTAAAGAATTTTCGGCAGAAAGAATTAAAACCAAATTCGTGGATATAAGCTTGTTTAAAGATGAGGAATGTATTATACGCGGCTATCTTGATTCTTTCTATTATGCTCCTTTAATATTCTGCACGTTTAAACCTGATATTTTTGCCCAGGGAATAGATATTGCTTTTAATACGATACTGAAACTCTTTGAACTAAATAAAAACATACAATTCATATTTAATATTCCAAACGGGTTAAAAAATCACTATATTAAATCCTGTATAGATTTTATGGAAAAAAATAGTGCATTTAACGGCAGGTGGCTGTTTATTGACGGTAATATCAACCTTGCACAGTTTTTTGCTTCCGCGGATATGACATTTTTACCTCAAAGAGAAAATGTTACAACCACGGAACATTATATGGCAATGAAGTACGGATGCGTTCCGATTGCGGCAAGAAGCGGAATTTATAATGATACAATTGCGGATATATTTGATGACATAACATACGGGTGCGGATTTAAGACCAAAACAACATTGTACACAAATGATAATGTTAACGAAATTTTTCTCGCAGCTGTTATAAAAGCTCTTAATCTCTATACAAAAAACCCCGCGAGCTGGAATCTTCTGATAAAAAATGCAATGAATTATGATTCCGGCTGGAACTTCAAAATAATTGAAAAATATAATGAGATTTATGAAAATCTATAACAGTTCCCGCGGGGCAGGTTAAAGCCCGGAGGTTCTAAAGTACAGACCACAGAATCCGCCTGCCGTTACATCAGAAATTTATATTTAATAAGCTAAAAATTATCGTTTATAAAGTTAAACAAGTTATCATAAGATTGTTTAATTTTGACCTGAAAGTGATGTTTAATCGCAATCCTCAAGGGATTTGAAGCATAATTTCGGCTGCTATACAGACTATCACCGGATTTTTTAGACAGCAAAGCTAGGTTATCACTATTCATATTCTATTCCTTTCGGGTAATGTATAACTAAATTTCCTCCCCTTAACGGGTGTTCTACTATTATAATCAAAAAAAAATTTTTGCCAAGAACTTTTTTTAAAAATTTTCTCGCAATTGATGTAACTTGCACCAAACTTTGGTTTGTGTTAGTATTTATTAAAAATGAAAGGACAATACAGTTAAGGAGTACGTATGATTTCAGTAAACGATTTAAAGAATGGCTTAACACTAGAACTTGATAACGGTTTGTGGACTGTTGTAGAGTTCCTGCACGTAAAACCCGGTAAAGGTGCAGCTTTTGTAAGAACAAAGCTTAAAAATGCCGAAACCGGAAATGTAGTTGAAAAAACTTTCAGAGCAGGTGAAAAAGTCGCAAAAGCCATGCTTGACCGCAGAGAAATGCAATACTTATACAAAGACGGAAAAGATTATGTAATGATGGATAATGAATCTTATGAGCAGATTCAAATACCGGAAGACCATGTAGGCGACGGTAAGAAATATCTTAAAGAAAACATGATAGTTCAGGTATTAATGCACGATAAAAGAATAATCGGTGTTGATATTCCGGCTCACGTTGAACTGGAAGTTGTCGATACTCCTCCGGCAGAAAAAGGAAACACCGCTCAGGGCGGTACTAAACCCGCTACACTGGAAACAGGAGCAGTTGTTCAGGTTCCGTTCTTTGTTTCTAACGGAGATGTTATCAGAGTTGATACGAGAAGCAACGAATATTTGGATAGAGTCTAAGGGGTAAAAGAAAAAGGGGAAAGAAAGTTTAGCAATTTATACGTTAAAAGTCTAGAAATTAAAAATCTAAACATGAGCGAAAATAAATTCTTCCGAACTCTTTTCTAAACCGCTGCATTATACCTTTCAAAGGAGAATACAATGAAGTTTGAAACAGATTATATAGAAAAATTAGCTAAAATAATATCAGACAACGGTCTGACTGAAATTTCGCTTGAAGACGGTGAACAGGCAATAACAATCAGAAAGGATTTGCCGGAAGTAAGCTTGGCCGGGGTTCCTGCTCCGGTTGTATCAGCTCCGGTATCATCTGCAGCTCCGGCTGCTGCCCCTGCCGCTGCAAAAGAACCGGAAGTTAAAGGAAAAGCAATCACTTCACCAATGGTCGGAACTTTCTACTCGGCATCCTCGCCGGAAGCAAATCCGTTTGTTGAAGTAGGCTCAAATATTAATACGGGTGACGTTGTCTGCATTATTGAAGCAATGAAGCTTATGAATGAAATCAAATCCGAACATTCCGGTAAAGTTGTACAGATATGCGTTAAAAACGGAGACCCTGTAGAATACGGACAAGTTTTGATGTATGTGGAATAGGGAAATTTATAAGTTCAGCAGCCGGAGAGATTTTATGAGCGTAAGCTAATACAAACTCTTTCATGCTTTCTAAAACGTAAAATTTATAAATCGAATTATGTGTTAAAGGATAAACTATGTTTAAACGAGTATTAGTAGCAAACAGAGGCGAAATAGCAGTAAGAGTAATAAGAGCGTGCCGTGAATTGGGACTCCCGACAGTTGCAATTTATTCACAGGCAGACGCACAGTCTTTGCATGTCAGATTGGCAACGGATGCATATTGTATCGGCCCTGCACCAAGCGCACAAAGCTATTTGAACATTCCTGCAATTATATCCACGGCATTAATGACCGGATGTGATGCAATACACCCCGGTTATGGATTTATGTCCGAACGCGCCGATTTCGTTGATATTTGTACCGAACATGGTATTAAATTTATCGGGCCTTCTGCTGATTCTATGCGCAAAATGGGTGATAAAGCTACTGCCCGCAGAACAATGATTGAAAATGATGTTCCCGTCACACCGGGAACGGGTATTTTGGAAAACGTTGAACAGGCAAGAGAATTCGCACATAAAGCGGGTTATCCTATTATACTCAAAGCAACCGCAGGGGGCGGGGGCAAGGGTATGAGAATTGTCCGGAATGATGATGAATTGGAAACAAATATGAACCTCTGTCGGCAGGAAGCTGAAAAGTTTTTCGGAAATCCCGGAATTTATGCCGAAAAATATTTGGAAAATCCCAGACATATTGAAGTTCAGATTTTGGGAGACTCTTTCGGTAATGTAATCCACTTAGGCGAAAGAGATTGTTCAATACAAAGAAGACATCAAAAATTGTTGGAAGAAGCTCCTTCTCCCGCAATCGATGAAAAAACACGTCAAGCTATGGGCGCCGCTGCTGTTCGTGCGGCAAAGGCAATCGGTTATGAAGGCGCAGGAACTTGTGAATTTTTGCTTGATCATGATGGGAAATGGTATTTCATGGAAATGAATACAAGGGTGCAGGTCGAGCACTGCGTTACAGAAATGATTTCCCAAATTGATATTGTAAGAGAACAAATCCTTATAGCATCCGGCAAAAAATTGGGTTACACTCAAGATGACGTATTGTTGAGAGGCCATGCTATTGAATGCCGTATAAATGCGGAAGATCCCGAGCACGATTTTATGCCTTGCCCCGGCAAAATTGACGGATACTTTGCCCCCGGGGGATTTGGTATAAGAGTCGATTCTCACGTTTATCCGGGATACTCAATTCCGCCATATTATGATTCAATGATAGGTAAGCTGATATGCTGGGGCCAAAACAGAACAGAAGCTCGCCGCAGAATGTATCAGGCTCTGAAAGAATATGTGGTTACCGGTATCAAAACTACAATACCTTTCCATCAAGAGATTGTAGAAGATGAAGTCTTTATGAGCGGAAACTTTAATACCGGATTTATTGAAGATTTTTATAAACGTAAAGGACAAGCATAAATATATTAAGTTGCGTAAGCGGATGTAATTCAGTGGTAGAATGCAACCTTCCCAAGGTTGACGTCGCGAGTTCGAGTCTCGTCGTCCGCTAATTTTTATTGTACTTCCGGGAGATTCTTTCTCCGTGACTGCCCTCCCAACGTCAGTAAAACTCCGTTTTACATTCGTCGCTCCCTCTATTTGCTCATGTTACTTTGGGGAAACGGTTTTTTAACTTCACGGCAAATGTGACATTTAGTCACATTTGCCTGCTCGCAAACAGACACAGTGAGTCTCGTCGTCCGCTAATTTTTATTGTACTTCCGGGAGATTCTTTCTCCGTGACTGTCCTCATACCTCAAAACTCTCTTAGACGAAACAGAACTCACAAACGACAATAAAAACACTGTTTTAATGACGCAGCTCCCTCTATTTTTATTTGCAATTATAAACTACAGATTTTTATTAATTGTATATAAATCAATTCCGCCAACAGCCTTATACAGCCCAATTGCTGCTATAAGAGAATTTATTTTATCCGAAATTTCTTCTTTCTTAACCGTTAAACAGGCTTCTTTTGCATACAGAACATCCAAATCACTCGAAGCACCTATCCGGTATTTATCTTGTACCAGAGAAAATAGCTTTTCCTGCATTCTCAGACGGTTAAAAGCTTCTTCATAATTATCTGATGCGGTTTTATATTCTGCCAAACTTGAATTTATTTCTTTTATACATTGAAGAATTGTTTTTTGGTAACTGTTTAAAGCTTCTTCGTATTCAAACTTTCGATACCTCAAAAGTGCCAATTTTCTTCCGCCGGAAAATAAATCCGCAGAAGGCAGAATACCCGCATTAAAGAACTGAGAGGCGGCATTAAATAAATTGTCAAGGTGATAAGCATTAAGACCAATTTGGCCATATATCACAAATTTTGGCAAAAATTCTCGCCTTGCAGCCCTGACATCAAACCCGATACGCCGAATATTACTTTCTTCCTGCATATAATCAGGTCTGTTAGAAACAATATCACTGCTGTATTGTTCGGGAATACCGTTTATAAGAATTACCTTTTCATAAGTATTTCTGGCAATATTATCGTTTGAATCAGCCAGATAAACCTTTAAACCGTTCAATAAAGTTTCCTGAGTCTTTAAATGATTATTTCTTTCTTCTTTCATTATTGTAAGCATTTTTTGTTCGGAAAGAAGTTCATTAACGGAACAAAGCCCTATTTCATACATATCTTCGGTCTTGCTAACTATATCTTTCTGAGTTTCTATAAGCTTATCTTGAATTTCTATAAGCTTATCAGCTTTTATAAGATTAAAATAATCAGATGCAAAATCTGACGTAATGGCAATATATGTTGCTCGTTCCGCCTGCTTAACTATATCCAATTGTTCTTTTACACTTTTAGTTTTTAACCTGTTTGAGCCCCAAATGTCAACTTCGTAAGCGGCTGTTAGGGGTAAAAGATAGTTATACTGGGAGTAATTAGGAATCATCATATTCCCGTACTGCTGTCTTGCCCCTCTTAAATCACGTGACAAATCAGCAGATAACGAAAGCGCAGGAAGTTCATTTGCAAATTGCATTTTTACAACCTGTTCATTTTCTTTAACCTTCAATGCCATATTTTTTAAATCATAGTTTTTTTCGTAGAGCTTTAAAAGATTATTAATTAAGTTTTCATCTCCGAAATTTTCCCACCATTTAAGATTCATGTATTCAATATGTTTTTGCAGCCCGGCATCTTTTTCGCGTGCATATACAGCAGGCATCAAGAGTAAACATATCAGCAATATGAAAATATACAACCTTTTCATTTTTTATCCCAAACATTCTTTTGCTATAATTACATCACAAGAACATTAGAATATCAATATCCGGTTTTATTTATAGCACATGCATGAATTTCAAGAGCAAAATTTTATTAAATCCAACATAAAGAGATATTGATTCAATTAAGCAGAACGCAAGCATATAGCGCTGTTTGTGCCGCCAAAACCGAAAGAAGTACATAAGCAGGTTTTAATAACTGCTGGTAAATTTTCATTACCGGCAAGTTTAATTGGCGGTATTTCACTGTCATAATCCCCGTCATAAATATGCGGGAAAACTTTATTACTTTTGCTTTCAAGAAGTTTACAGCATAAAGCGGTTTCTATACTTGCGGCAGCACCGAGACAATGTCCCGTAAGCGGTTTGGTCGAACTTGCAGGTATTTTGTCGCCAAAAACTTTGTTTACTGCTCTGCCTTCCATTAAATCGTTAGCTCTTGTACCCGTCCCGTGAAGATTAATATAATCTGCGGTATTATTTCCGAGAGCCTGTCTGATTGCGCGTTCTGCCTCCGTTCCCTCTGGATCGGGAGTGGTTGAGTGATAAAAATCCGTTGTTTCACCTATTCCGAGAACATCTATATTCCCGCAATCTTTACTTACAATAAAAGCAGCTGCTCCTTCGCCTATGTTTATCCCTTTCCGGTTTTTACTAAACGGATTTGAAGGCACAGGCGACAGTATTTCTAATGAATCAAAACCGTATAACGGAACATTGGCAAGACTATCGGTGCCGGTTACCAGAACATGCTCCGCATATCCTGCATCAAGCAGATTTTTCGCAACAACAAAAGCTTTTATTCCGGACGAACAGGCCGTCGAGACAGAAGCATAATAATTATTAAGATTAAAATAATTTTTTACAAATTCCGCCGGATTTCCGATTTCATAATGCTTGGGATTACGGCTTTTTTCATACTCTCTGACACCGGAATTTGAAGTCGCACAAACTACCGCAAGAGAACTTTTATCATATTTCTCAATCTCTAAAGGAGCAAGCGCAGCTAAAAGAAGTCGATTGCATCTGAGATTATACTCTTCTTTACTTATTTCAGGAAGCTCGCTTTCAACACGCCCGACACGCCACTCCCCGACATTAACAAAACAGTCGGTACAGCCTGACAAAGCCTTTTGAAAGACTTCTTCTATGTTACCCCCGAGATTACATATTGCATTGTATTTTATGATTTTCATTTATTGTATAATTTTAGCATGAACAAAGAACTTATTTTTATTAAAGATTTTTATTATACAAAATCCGATAACGATATCGATGTCTCGGAAATTTCTCCGATTATGAGACGAAAATTAAGCCGGCTTGATAAACATGCTCTTACAACCATGTTTAAAGTATATTCAAAGGATGCGGAAGAAATTGTTTATGCTTCTCAAGACGGAGAATCTGACAGACTTAATACTATAATATCCCAATATACCGGGACGAATGAAGTTTCTCCCGCACAATTTTCCGCCTCCGTACATAACTATCCTGCGGGTTTTTTTACTTTGTTTAAAAAACTCAATATTCCTTATTGTGCAGTTTCTGCAGGAAAAAACTCGCTTACGGCAGGGCTCATCAAAGCGGCAATATCAAATTATGACAATGTTTTATTTACTTATGCGGACAGGTTAAGTGTTTCCTGTATGGTTACAAAGCAAGAGGAGAAAATAAGTTTTTCATTAGATGAAATTGATTCTGAAGATGAATTTGCAAGTTTTATCAATATTCTGGAAGGCAAAAAATGAGACAAATTCGTTCCGCAATAGCAATTTTATGTTTTTTTATTTTTGGAATCGGAGCAATATTCCTTAATTTTCTGGTTTTTCCGTTTATAAATAATAACAAAGAATTATGTTCGGATATCATTCATAAATTATGGAGATTTTTTACCCGTTTATTAATTTTTTTGAAACTCATAAAACTTGATATAAAAAAACTTAATAAAATTGAAAACAAGGTTATAGTTTCAACACATCCGAGTTTTGTCGATATCGTAATACTTATGGGTTTAATACCGCGAAGTACATGTTTTGTAAAAAAAGAACTTGCACACAATCCGATTTTAAAAAATCTTATAAAAAGTATATTTGTAACAAATGATATTGAGCCGGAAGAACTCAAAAAGAAATCCAAGGCTATACTTGACAGGGGATTTAATATAATAATTTTTCCGACCGGTATCAGACACAGAAAAAATGAATATCCGAAGATAAAAAAAGGTGCATCACTCGTTGCACTGAATGCCGGAAAAAATATTATTCCGATAAAAATGTTTGCAGACGGAAACTTTCTTTTTATAAACCAGCCGTTTTACTCTGTAGACAAAAAAACCGTAACATTTGAAATTGAAGAATGTCCCGAAATTAAGCTTGAGGAATTTAAAAATGAAAGCGAAATTGTTACAAAAAAACAAATTACTAAACAAATAGAAAAATATTTGTATGATTTATGATATAATTTTGTTATGGACTTAAAAGCAGATTTAAAAACATTAATTATTGACTCATTGAGCCTTGAGGAAATTTCTCCCGAGGATATTAAGGATGATGAGCCGCTTTTCAATGAAGGTTTGGGACTGGACTCTATTGATGCGCTTGAACTCGGTATGGCAATTAAACGCAAGTATGGTATCACTCTTGGTTCTAACAAAGATGAAAATAAAAAATATTTCTACTCAATTAATACTTTGAGTGAATTTGTGAGGTCGAAAATTAATGGCTGACAGAGTTACAAAAGAAGAAATTTTTAATGAATTAAAAACAATTCTTACTAATGAGCTTGAAATTGAAGAAGCTGATGTTCGGTTAGAAGCCAATCTTTTTGAAGATTTGGATTTGGACAGTATAGATGCCGTGGATATTGCGGTAAGGATGCAAAAGTTTACAAGCAAAAAACTTTCACCTGCGGAGTTTAAGAAAATCCGCACGGTCGGAGATATAGTAGAAGCTGTTTATAATCTGCTTGAAGAATAAAAGTTTGTTTAAATCCCGAATTTATGTTCGGTCAGCTCTTTTGTAGTCATTGTTTTAATCGCAACAGAATCTATATCTTCTCTTGTATGAATTGTTTCTTTATAATCAGTGACTTCGCCATTTTCAAGATTTAATTGTATAGCCCTGACAGTATGACCGAAAACATCCATTTCATATAGCGGCAAGTTTTCTTGCTCAATAATTTGCTTTATTATTTTCACCGTCTCCATTGAAACCCCGGTCTGCCCTCCGATAATTCTGGTTTCACATTCGGAAAAGTCAGTCCCTCCGGTCTTAAATTTATTTATTGCTTTTAACAAACTTTTGGCTTTGGAAGGAGTATCAATATGAGCCATAAAACCTACTTTATTCTTTTTGTCATAAATTGTTACTCCGACACATGGCCCCAGACCATATGTCTGCATATATTTTGAATCCTCGGAAAATTTTGCTATGGTATACTCTCCCTGTGCAACTTCTATACTTTCTTTAGAATCTAAAGATGTTTTCCGCAGATTAACCGTCTGCTGCAATTCCATATCTTCATTCAGAACCTGACGACCTGACACAGGATCTCCTTCAAAAGTTATAAAACCGTTAAATATACTCCTGTTTCTATTCACAAAACTTTCCAAAGTCATACCTTCTTCAAAGATATATGCAGTTCCGACACCCTCTTTCTGCCTATCCAGTTTATCAAGTTCTTCTCTAGTAATAATACCGTTACCGTCTTTATCCACTTTTTTGTATATATCATGAATCCATACGGGAATTTCTATATTCAATTTTAAACTTCCTTCTTTAAATTTTACCTGTTATATATCAGCCGATTACAAAGTTTGAATATTCTTATTTACGGCATAAATAAAAAAAACTTTATAGTTTTCGCATAATTCGTTACAAAATTTTACAGTTTCAATCTGCCCAAATTCATATAAGCATTGCTAAGGCAATGGGTTTGATTTAATATAGGTTATAATGCCTAAATTTATTATGCAAGCGTGGAAAATTTTTAAAGCATCGGCACCGTTTATAGGTATGGTGCTTGTAATTATCGGTTTTCATTTCACAGATTTTGTCCTGCTCAAATACTATCCGCCGATTGTTAATTTCGGATTCTTCATAGTATTTTTTTCCTCTCTGTTTCAGGAAAAAACCGTTATACAAAAAATTGCCCTTGCTTCGGATCCGAACATCAATGAACATGTTATGAATTATACACGCAATCTTACCATACTGTGGTCAGCATTTATGTTTATCAACTTTCTTATATCTCTGGCTACCGTATTTATGTCAAAAGAAATATGGACCGTTTATAACGGATTTATTTCATATTTCCTCGTCGGCACCTTTTTTGTTATAGAATATATTGTAAGAATTAATTTTATGAGGAAGCATGCAAAACAAGATTAGCGAATCTACAGACGGTGATATTATATCCTTCAAAACCGGCGGAACAACAATGGAGTCAAAAACCATCCGGCAGTCTGTCTCAAGAATAACCGAAGAATGCAAAAGAACATATGAAGCATTGAAGCTCGGAGACGACCTTATCTTTATTTCGACAACCACGCCGGAACACCGTTTCGGCTATACGCTTCACTATCTGTTTCCGCAGGTATGCGGCTATAAATCATATCCCGAAAGAATTAATTATCCAGAAGATATAAAATTTAAGAATGCCGTATTGATTACGACACCTTCTTTTCTGGAAGCTATGAGAAAATATAACGAACAACCTGCAGTTAATCCGGAGATAATAATAACTGCAGGCGCAAAACTTCAGGATAAAACATATAAATATGCTTTAACTATTGCCAAAAGAGTAATCGAAATATACGGCAGTACAGAAACGGGTACTATCGGATACAGAGAACATCCCGATGAAAAACTAAAACTTCTTGAAGGAGTAAAGATTTTGGAATCATGTAGTGAATATACAAAGATAGATACAAAGTATTCACTAAATAATCCCGTAATTTTATCGGACAGAATCAAGGTTTCGGGAAATGAAATAGAATTTGAAGAAAGATGCGGCCGTATACTAAAAATTCAGGAAAAAAGAATTGATGCAGATACAATAGAAAAAGAAATTCTAAACAGCGGATATGCAGAAGAATGCTATTGTTTTGAATACAATGAAAAACTTGCCGTCCTCGCAGTTGTAAATAAAAAAGGGGCTGAATATCTGATATCAAATGACAAGCTTTCTTTAACAAAGCTTCTAAAAAATAAACTCGTAAAAAAATTTGAAATTATACCGCAAAAATGGAAATTTACCGATGAAATTCCCAAAAAAGAAAACGGAAAAATTGACAGAAAGGCAATCGAAAATCTTTTTCGCCTTAAGCTTTCTCTTCCGCTTGTTGTAAAAAGAAAGCGGGATAAGGATTTTGCAAGTTTCACATTATGCTTTTTAAATAACAGTAATTTTTTTAAAGGTCATTTCGATAACTTTCCGATACTTCCGGGCGTAGTACAGTTATTCTGGGCGAATTTTTTTACAAATATTGCATTCAAACTTGACTGCCATTGCGGACAGCTCAGAAAAATCAAGTTTTCTAACATAATTCGTCCCGCTAAGATTATTGAATTAGAATTGACAAAAACCCAAAGCGGAATAAATTATATATACAAAGATGAAAACAGAACGTACTCATCAGGCTTGCTGCCCTTAAAGAATATTTATGAGGAGATAAAATGAAAAATATATCTTCAAAAACAGATGTAAAAGTAGAATTTTATGATTTAGACCCGATGAACATTGTCTGGCACGGGAATTATACTAAATATCTGGAAGCTGCAAGATGTGATTTTTTCAGAAAACTAAACTATGATTATATGGAAATGTATAATGACGGAATTATGTATCCTATCGTAAAAATGGATTTCAAATTCATCAAATCTGCCAGACTGGGAGATGCACTTACGGTTGAATGTATATTAAAAGAACTGGAACCCGCTGTTATTTTGAAATATAATGTTTATTCGGGCAATAATAAAATCATGACTGCAAGCACAATGCAAATAGCTGTTTCCGTCAAAACCGGAGAGACAATGTATGAAGCTCCGGAAAGACTGCGCAAGGGAGTCGAGAATTTTGTTGAATAAAATCCTATTATTTCTAATGTGCATAACTATACTTTCACCTGCTTTAGGGAATGTATTTGAACACGAACAGACTCTTGATTATATTTCAAAACAAATCCCGCCTCTGAATAGTGTTGAATGCAAATTCCGTCAGGAAAAACAGATTCCGCCTTCAGGTATAATACTCAAATCATCGGGTGATTTTAAATTTGAAAAAGACAAAGGGGTTACTTTTTATACAACATACCCGATAAAAAGCACCGCATCATATACTTCAAAAGAATATAAACAAATAAACAACGTTATTAATGCAATTTCCGCAAAATCATATTCCAGACTGGAAAAAGAGTTCAAGTTCTATTATATAAACAAAACTCTCGGACTTATTCCGCAAAAAGAATCTCCGGCTTATAATCATATAAAATCTATTGAAATTGAATTTAACGGGAATATGATTGTAAAAATGATGATTCTTACGGCAGATTCAACTAAAACAACAATATGGTTTCAATGACAAAAAAAATAATTTTTATAATAATATCAATTTTAATTTTCATAACGGCTCTGTTTCGTATCGAACCTGCAGAGACAGAGTTGATGAAAGCTTTTATCAGTCCGAGGTCGGATTTTGAGACCAAACTTGTAAAACTTGCCAACTTGTCATCTAAAAAAATTAATATTATTTTTGAGGCTGAAAATCCTGAAGAATTAGATAAAATGAAGAAAGAGTTTTCTGAAAGAAATAATCAATTTCAGGATATTCTTAATATTTACGGCAAATATCCCGCAAACTTTTTAACAGAACACAAAAGGGAACTTATAAAAAACAAAAATTACAAACAATTGGAACAGGAAGGGCTGGAAGAAATTTATAATCCTCTCGGCTTCTATGCCGCACCGATTAATGAGGATGCTTATCTCCTGGCAACTGATTTTGTAAAACAAAAAGCCGGATTAATACAGGATTCCGACAAAGAATGGAACGGAAAATATTATTCCGTTTTACATAAAGAAATTAAAAACAATAATGAATTAAAAGAAATAATAGAAAAAAGCAGCGGAAAAAACATTTATTTGACCGGAACTCCCGTCCACTCATATTTCGCAAGTGCAAAATCCAATTTAGAAATAAATGTTATTTGTCTTATATCCTTGCTCGGACTGATTTTTTTGTGCAAATTTTATTTTAAATCAATAAAAATTCTTATACCGATAACCTTGAGCATTATTTACGGATTTTTACTCGGATTTTCTGTCTCCGCAATAATTTTCCATAAAGTTCACATACTTACTTTTGTATTTTCCACCTCCCTTATCGGTATAAGTTTGGATTATTCGCTGCATTATTTTCTGACAGGAAAAGAAAAAGGCTTTCGAAAAAGTCTGACTTCGTCAATGATTACAACCGTGTTAGCTTTTGCGGTACTTTTATTCTCAGACATAGAAGTTCTGAGACAAATCGCCGTATTCACCTCTTTTGGTCTGTTCGGCGTCTGGCTTTTTGTACTTCTGATGCTTCCAATGTTCAGAATCCCCGAAACAAGAGGGCATTTCCGGAAATTCAAATTCCCCGGCAATGTAGTCTTTATAATTATTCTTACCGTAATAACAGCTGCAAGTCATAATATTAAATTTAACGATAATATTAGAACACTCTACATACCTCCTGAAAATCTTGCAAAAGCGGAAAAATTATACAAAGACATTTTTAACATCCCGATGCCGGAATTTATAATTGTTCCGGGTAAAAATACAAATGATATCATTGAACGGGAAGAGAAGTTAAATCTTACAAATGCAATAAGTTTAAGCAGTTTTGTTTCATCAGTATCACGACAGAAAGAAAATATTGAACTTGTTAAACAGCTGTACAAAGAAGACAGCAAAAATTACGGAAAACTTCTCGGATTTGAATTGAAACAACCCGATTATAAAATATATAATCCCGAAGACTTCCCGCTAAAGGAAGAATTTCTGCTTGACAAGAATACAGGATTTATAATGAGTTATGAAAAAGTTAAAAATTCTGTTAATATAGCGGACGAAATATCAAAAATACTGACAAGGCTGAGACACCGCTGTTTTATACTTCTGCCTTGTATTTTTGCGGTTTTAACGGCATACCTCGGAATAATTTACGGAATTAAAAATGCTCTGAAAATTTCCGCTTCGCCTCTTCTTGCCGTATTGTTTACAATAAGCCTGCTCGCACTAGCCGGTAAAGAAATAAATCTGTTCAATATTCTTGCTCTGTTTTTAGTAATCGGATTCAGCCTTGATTATTCTATTTTCAGACTCAGCGGAAGTGAAAAATCAAAAGACGCGGTATTTATGTCAATGTTATCCACGGCTTTTTCCTTTCTGCTCTTATCTTTTACAAGCTTTAAGCTTATTAGTTCACTGAGTATTACTCTGTGTATCGGCATTATTGTATCATATATATTGAGCTTATTTATGTTAAAATCAAAACATGAAACAGACAAACAACAGACAGGAAATGATTGGGACTTTAACCGGAGCTAAGAGAACAGCATTTGCATCTTTGAGTTTTAAGGCAATAAATTCTATGCTTGAATTTGGAATCTTCAAAGAAATTAATAAAACTCTTGCAGCTTATAATTACCCCCTTCCGGAGTACAGAAAAAATGGGTAAAAAATGGTTTCAGCTTGCGGAAGAAGGAGCAGGAAACAAACGACTGCTGCTTACTAAATATATTTATGACCTGTTTGGCGAAATTCCGGTCAGAATTATAGCCTTTTTTGTCGTACTCTCTGTTTTTATAAAAGCCAAAGAGCGCCGAAGAGCCGTGGAAAAATTCTGCAAACTTATTAATAAACCGCCATTTTTCGGTGCCTTTAGACTGTTTTTAAATTACGGAAACTCTCTTGTGGATAAATTCATTTCATTTCTCGGAAAATTAAATCCCGATAAATTTATACTGGATAACAGGGACATATATAAGGGTGCATTCTTTATAACAACACATATAGGTAATGTTGAAATTCTACGCACTCTTTTTCAGTCCGATAAATTTCCGCATCCCAAACGGGTTAACGTGTTTTTGCAATCAAATGCCTGCACTATTTTTAATAATTTTCTGAGAACTTTGCAATTAAATCTTAATATAGATGTATTTCCCGTAGAAGACATTGATGCCGAAACTTCCATTCTTATATCCGAACGCTTGCAAAACGGAGAACCTGTCTTTATGGCAGGTGACCGAGTCTCGGCACAAAACGTAAACAAGGTTTATGAAGCGGATTTTCTCGGCAAAAAAATTAAACTACCGCTCGGCACACTTAAGTTTGCACTTATGCTCAATTGTCCGATATATTTTATCGTTTGTGCAAAAGAAGGTAATAAATACATAGTACATACGCAGAAATTCCAGCAGCTTAGACAAAAACGCAGTGAAAACCTTGAAGATTTAAAAGAAGCATATGCGCACTTTCTTGAAGAGTACGCACTTAAATACCCTTATCAGTTCTATCATTTTCATGACATAACGGAATAAAAAAAAGCTGCAATCTCTTGCAGCTGTGCACATATATGTGTTTATGTTAAATAGAACTTTTTATAGCGCCAATGTCTTATACTCAAGATTCTGGTTTTTGACATCGGTCGGATTCTGGTAATCATACGGTATGAAAATACTTATTTCACTTCTTTCGGGCAGTTTTTCAAGACCGTATGCATCGACAAATTTTTCATCAAGTTTAAGCGTATATTTTCCAGGTGCAAGTCCTGAAATATAGAATTGGCCGGAAGCATCTACAGTTGAATAATTAACTTCTTCACCGTTTGCATCAAGAAGTACGACAACGAAATCGGTAATCTTCAAATCCCGCTCAAAATCATCAGTTATTTTTAATACTCCGGAGACGGAACCAACAGTGCTTGCAAGCGGTAATTCAAGTTTTGTCGTCAAGCCTTTATCAATTTTTATTGTTTTGGAAATCAAATCGTTTGTAAGTGGTGCTACGGTAATCGGAAGTGAATCCATGTCAAGAGAAACCGTATAAATTCCGCTGCTCAGCGTTGCCGAAGCTACGCGTCCTGCTCTGTTTGTATATTCTCTTTCAGACGACCAGCTTGTTATGAGAGGTATATCTTTGACAGGAATATCAATTTTCTTATCAAATTTTCCGTTTTTGTTAATATCAATAAACGCAATAGCTTCAAAAATACCCTTATCTTCAAACTCATCTCCGATTGATTTCAAACCGTGATGAAATACCTGAAATGCATCATTAAATATAAAGTTAACAGAATGCCTGCTGGTTGTAGGCGTAAACATATTATCGATAAAATAACCGCCGTTTTTGGAATATTGATATCCGACAGTTATCATTTGACCTGATTTTGCCCTGTAACCTATGTTGACATTAAAATCGTTCCCGCCCTGACCGTGATAGCGGAAACCCCACCCGAGTCCGAGAGTTATACGTTTCCAGGTCGGAAAAACATAGCCGAAACGAAACATATTATAATCATTTTTGTATCCCATGGCCTCATAATCAACAAAACTGTGCCCGAACTGGAACTTACCTTTATTGTCGGGAATGGGAACATTAAGCATTGCATATGTATCGGCATATTTTGAGCTGTAATTTCTGTTTAAAGAGTTCGGCATATCATATCTTGTATCATATACGCTTTCTCTGCGTCCAAGCTCAACACGCGCCCATTTTTTAATATCACGGGAAACATTAAAATCATAGTAATAGTTTTTATTTCTGCCCAAATCGTTGGCACCGCGTCTGTGGAAAGTATTAAATCTGACATTTGCAACTTTGGGAATACGGGTCGAAGCTCCGATATTATACTCGTCAAATGCTATTGTACCGCCGTGATAGCGATGATTCATATTGGAATAGTATTTATTATAACCGCCGTTTACGTTGGTCGAATTAAAACTAAAGCTTCCCTGTGCCCGTCCGCCGGTTCTGTCATTTTTGGAAGTTGCATCGGTACTTGCGATATAAAAATCAGGTGAGGTGTTATAAAGTTCAACCCTTGCACTTGCACTTTTGGGTTTAAAAATCTTCCACCCGTACTTGGTTAAATCTTTGGAATACTCACCCGTTCCCTTTACAATATACCCTGCGTGGGTGTATTCTTCTCTGACATCGTGGGCAACACTGACGCCTGCCGTTCCGCGAAGTTTTAAATTCGGATCTCTTTTACTTACATATTCAATACTGTTTAAAGAAGTTGCCCCTTCAAGATAGTTTACGTTTTTCTGTGTTCCGGAAACAAGCAGAGTATCATTGGTCGGGATTCTGTATATCACACTTGTCCCGTGCTTATCATAAATCTTATCACCCGTTAATCTTGATTCAAATGTTACGTTATCTTTTATCCCGTATTGATAATCTATACCCGCTGCCACCTTTTTGTTATTACCGCGGTATATATTTGAACCTTCTCTGAACAAACGGTTTTGATATCCCCAGACACCGGCAAAAGCAGAACCCCTCTGTTCTTTTTCAAAAGGCCTGTCACCGTATAGTGAATATCTTTCTTCTTTAATAACTTCAGTTGTTCCGTCTTCATTAATTTCTTCAATCTTTATTTTTTCAACTTTTGAAGGCAATGACATGTCAGAAAGCGTGTAATATCCTGCATAAGTACTTAATGTAACAGGTTCACCGTCGTTAACCGTAACCCTTACAAGGCTTGTAGGTTTAACATAACCGTTAAGTTTATAGACAGGAGTTTTATCGTAATCATAGTTCCAGACCTGAACTCCGAAAATATTTGTACCAATTGCGGCATCAACATCGCTTCTGCCTTTTACTTTTCCTAATTCGTACCAGTATTTTTCCTTTCCGGTCTTTTTATCCTTAATACTGTTCATATAAGTAGCGGTCAAACCGCCGAACATAAAGGCATCCTGCCTGTAATGGAACATATTTGCTTCAGCACGATATTTTCCGCCAAAAGCGTTACCTGAAATACTCAAAGCCGTATTACCCGATATTGTATCATTTATACTGTGGAAATTAAGTCCCTTAGTCGACATATTATCGTTAATCATATTATTATGAAGTCCGATTGTATTTAATGAAATAATTCCGTTCTTTTTAGGCGTAACCACATCTTTATATGCCTTTGGACTGTTATCTTCTTCATATATATCCGCTCCCGTATGAAGAATAGGAACATCACGCCCTATACTGGCACTTATGGTAAGTGAAGAATAATCGGTTGTAAGCTTTATACCCATAATCTTTTCGGCAGTTTCAGGTTGAATAAAAGCTTCATTCATCACATTATCCATAATACCCTGACGCAAAAATACCGGAGATTTTCTCTGCGTTATCTGGTTGTTAATAAATACTCCTCTATCGGTAATTATACCATTTTGACCGTCATAGGTCGTAAAATTAATTATTTTATTAACTCTGTCCGCTGTATAATGAATGGCAAATAGATCTGCAAGCTGTTTAAACGGCACAAGTATCTCTGCCCCGTCGCCTACCATGATTTCCACATCTTCATAATATCTGTTATTTATTGTTATGTATGTAATTGTAGAATCGTTTGCGAATGACGGCTGGCAAAGACACATGCCGGTTAAAACCGCTATTAATATGTACTTAATTCTATTTAACATTCAAAGATTTTCTCAAAATCTCTTTCTTTTAGTTCCACATTCAGGCTGTTCCGTGCCTGTACTTTTTTAATCTTTTGTCGGGCATCCCTTGCCCGGAATTTTTCTATTTAACACATCTATTTACTGACTGCCGTAAATGTAACGGTAGCACGATATGCACCCGCTTCGTCCTGTCCTACGGAATAAGTATTCACGACAGGTGTTTGTCCTACTGTCTGTGTAAGTGTACCTTCCGTACCGTTATTAACTTTTACTGCCCAGCAGTCACCATATTGTGTGGAATTCGTAAACCCGACACTCATCGGGTTAGTAATACCCATTGTTAACGGGTATGCAATTACATTTCTGTTCTCATTCCCTCCTATTCTTGCGTTTTCTATTGCCGAAGCTGTCGGCAGCGATGCAGTATTTCCAAAAAGTAAACATCCGTTTTGACCATATGCAGAAACTTCTCCGCCATCCATAGAAAGAATTGAAGAAGTAACAATAAAATCATAATCCTCATCAGTTCCGTTTGTTTGTAATTTGAAAGACGCACTCAATCCGGTGTTAACTCCGTTTGCGGGGTTTATCGTTCCGGTTTCCTGAGAGGTTATTTTTGAAATTGCTACGGAAGGTTGAACGTCCGTTGTTACGGACTGTTCAACTTCCGCGTAGCCATAAGTCTGTACCGTGCCAATTAGCACGGTTGTTATTAATATTAACGATTTTATTAAATTATTATTTTTCAATTTCCACCTTATAAGGCTGTTTCAGTCATTGTTAATGTTGCCTGATATTGACCGTCCGTATCATGAGTTGAGAAAGTATTTGTATCGTTTGAACCTGATACGGTGCATGTAAATGTTTCAATACCGTTGTTCATTGTGTATTTAATCTTGTCCGTATCCCATGTTGCCGAGAGCGATTCATCAGGTCCGTCTTCACGGTTAGGAGTTATCGTAAGCGGAAACGCAATTGCATCAGGATTTTCACCCGTTGTAGGGCTTCCGCCCGTAATATTTGTTACTGCTGTTGCCGCAGGCGGAACATCTATTTTTGTAAATACCATTTTCAGGTTTTTGCAATCGCCGTCCGCACCGTATAAACATTTGGTTGTACCGGCAGCCGTCGGGCAAGTGCCTACAAGATAAAAATCCTGTGTTCTGTTGTTTGAAATAACTTTAAATACGCCTGTCATAGCCGTATCAATTGTGGCAGAAGAGTATTCCGTCCCATAAGATACGTCGGATGCATTAGGTTCCGTCTCGGTTGCGATTCTTAAATAATCGGCAAGATTCAGCGTGTAAACCGCCGTATCCTGAGATTGAGCATCCGCACCGCCCGCCGCGTATACACCCGTTGCACCAAGCAGCAGAGCCAGTGTGATTGGTAATAGTTTTGTGATTTTCATTGTGGGGTACCTTCCTTTCTTTCTTAAATTTCACCGTTGATTCTTAATATTGCGTCTTTCTTTATATTTTTTCTGTTATCTTTTTCATCAAAGTAGGAGAAAACAAGCCTCAGCGTATATTCTCCGGGAGCTTTGATTTTAGAAGTATCTATCTTTTGTCTGGCAACATAACTGTTGTTATCTCCGACAACATTACCGTCTACAGGATATTCGGCAATCAGTTTTTTGCCCTGAATAATTTGATATGTACCGCTGTAGCGGATTTTACTGTTACCTGTAGACAAAACTTTCATCTCCGTATACAAACCGTCTTTTTGCTGAACGATTTTGAAATACTCAATATCGGCTTTTTTAACAAAATTGCCTTTGTCAACATAGACCGGCACTCCCACTCTTGTTTTTAAAAGAAGCTGTGCACCTATACCGCTTCCGCCCGTATAAGGAACACTGAATTCTTTTGCATTTACATCTTCAAAATAAAGAACTGCTCTGGATTCTCCCTCCGGCAAAGTTTTTACATTTGCGATATTAACCCGCACCTTCTGAGCTTTGCCTGCAGGAACCGTAAATTCTGACGGTACAAATCTTATTCTGTCGGAAATATCATGAATATCACCTTTACCGTCAAGCATAATCATCTCACTCTTATCCGAAATCTTAAAATATCCCGGATATGCTCTGTAGCGGACGGCCTTCGTTGTATCTCCCTTAATTTCTATTGCTGTTGTTACATAATTATTCTTAATTTTATTTGCATTTATTTCAATTCTTGTCGGAGATACCGTGACAGATGCAAAAGCAGGTATTCCCATACATAAAGCAACTAACAAACCTAAAATCTTTTTCATCTACATCTCTCCCTCTCTTAAAATATATTTAACTCTGTTTTGATAATTTCCGGCAGGTATGGGTTTTCCGTCAGCACCCTCGACAGAAAACTCCACAGATACAAACTCGTTATCTGCGGGAGCTTTCCCTCTGGCGAGGATAATTTCTCTTCCCGGAGTTATTAAAGCTCTTTCCTGAAGCCTGTTAGTAACTCCGCCCGATGCGCTTACCGTTCTTACATAATAATTTCCGGTCATTTCGCCAAAATCTGTCGTGTCCAAAGATAGTATCCAGTCGGTATTTGAGCGTATATAAATCATCGGAGAAGTTTCCGAAGCTATTTTTCTGTTCTTGCTGAAAACATCAGCCGCACTCACCGTAATTCTCGGCATTTCGGAATAAGTATTAAGCTGATGAACAGGGGGAACAATAAACTGTAGATTAAACATTGACATACAGGCAATCTCTTTTGTCTCCATATCAGTTGCCTGAACCTCAAACGGAATATTGTAAACACCCGCAGGAACAATGCCGTAATTCTTAATCTTTGCCGTCATCACCTTCGCCGTTCCGCCCATATTCGCATCCCAAAATATATTGGAATACTCATTGTACCTCAAATAAACGTCCTCCCTTGTATTGTTTATAAACAAATACTCCAAAGGAATTGACACACTCCCGTCCTCTTTTGTCACAGTCTCTTGAAGCGGTCTTACCGCAATATAATAATTTGTCCCGTCATCACTGTTAACAATCAATGTCCGCTCTATATTATTAGACGTCACAAGCGTATCGCCCTGATAATCTATAATCACCATTGCACCTTCTGATTTCACGCCTAAAAAAAGCACGAATATTGCTGTGAGTAATAACTTTTTCATGAAAAAACTTTCTTATTTAATAAGACCGGACACTTTGATTGTAACAATTTGTAACAAAACTTCAACAGAAATTTGAAAAAAATCATACAATCAGACCAGATATGGGGGTAAAAATCATCCGTTTGGCGTAGAAAACTAATCGTGCCCTATGCGGAACCAGTTAACAAACCTGTTAAAAAGCGTACTGTCAGGAATATCTTCTTCCTTGAGTTCCGAATCCATTGTGATTTCATTTTCCACTTTGTCATCTTCCGCCCTTTCAAACAAATCATCCTCAGGCTGATCTTTGCGTTTTCTGTTCCGGCGCATATACATACCGCCGCCGCCGAGTCCGCCGCCGTCTTTATATGCTGCCTGTGCTTTGTTGATTGGGTTAAGATTATTGAAATCAAAAGACATCATTCTGTCTCCGATTATACATTGCATGTTTATTATAAACCATGTTTGAATATTTTTCTATATTACCAAACCAAAAATACTCTGTTTCCGGTATAACGATAAAGTTTGGCATTGTTTAATTTATCTGAAATGATGATAATCCGACAATTCATTAATCGCCATCATATTGGCAACTCTTGAGGCTTTTTTCTGTTCTTTGGTGATATATGCATTTATTAGAACCGTTGGTATGGTACTTAAAAGAACAGTTGTAATGTACTTGCTCATATTTGATGCCATTTCAAGTTTGGAATTCGCGGATTTTGTTATAAATTTGGCTCCTAACGCTACGCCGAGAAGCGAACATATCATGGAAACCGGATATATTACTGCCTGTCCTAATGCTTCTATATTCTCTGCATATTTTTGAGAATTTTCGTCAATTTTATTAAATGTTCTGAAAGTATTTTTTTGAAGACGTTTTGCATTCTCTGTTTGTTCAGGCATTAATTCCATTGTTTCAATAGCTTTATAGAGTCTTTTTTCTTCTTTTGCCGTCGTTTTTTGGTATTCATTGTATTCTTTATTATTCTTCCAGGCTTCCTTTAAAAACTTTAACATACCCTGTTTTTTCTGCGGCACAACTTGTATATTATTTATATTTTCCGTTTGGGTATCATCAACATAAACCAATTGTTCAGGATGCTTCAACAATTCCTGTTTAACTTTAAACCTTCCGACTCTGGAAGCTTGTTTTTGAATTTGAGCAGTAAATATAGAAATTATTACAGGAACTAAAATTGTTAAAACTTGTGTAATAGCTGCTATTTTGTTTTCGGATTTTATTTTCAGCTTATGCAAAACCTTTTGTAATAATATATTAAAAAGAGCTCCAAATGCTAATGCTCCCGTAACTACAGTCTGAGTGGCAAGTTCGGCATTTTCCGCATAATCCTGCGAGGCTATATCAATTTTTTCTACAAGTTTTGTTAAAAGCTGCTGGTCTTTTTTAGCATTTAAAATCTCTTCAGCAGTCAAATCATCATTAATATGCTTTTTATCTTCTTCAAGCTCGTATTCAAATATCTTTCTCTGCTGTTTGTATTCCTTACTGTCAAAAGCCATTTCCTGAAGAGTTTTTAGGCCTTCTTTTACAGAACCGCTTTTTTTCTTAATTTCTTCATCTAGTACTATACCTTTTGCTTTTTTTCGGGCAGTTTGAAGTTGTTCATCATCAAGTACCGCAAAAGCTTTCGGATTTTTTAAATCCTTCCTCATAGCTTCAAATCTGCCTTTCCTTGAAGCTCCTACTTCTGCTTTTGCAGCCCATGCATAAAGCGGTATTGATGCAATCGTGCCGAGAATTACACCGAATGTCATCGGAAGTCCCATTTGAATTATTTTTGCATATTTGCTGCCTTTCGTCATTTTGACAAGAAACTTCTTGATAGGTTTTAGATTACCTACAAGTCCGCCTAAAGCTGCACCGCTAAGCAAAGCCAAACTTAAGCCGTTGCCTACGATAGCTTCCGTAGCAACTTCCATATTCTCTGCCCGCTTCTGGGAATATTCATCCATTACATCTATAGCTCTTAATAAAGCCCGTCCTTTTTGAATATCCTCATCACTAACGGCAGCAGGATTTTGCTCCAAAAATTTTTGCCTTTTTGCTTCCGCAAAATCACGATTATATTTCCAGCTCGCATAAGCAGGTTCGTATTTTTTATAAAGTTTATAATCGCCGAACATTGACATTTAAGTAATTACCTTCTGTTAAATTTAAACATCCTGAAATAATATTTTGCCAGAACTGCATAAAATCTTTACAATTCGTAAAAAATATGAAGAACTTGTATGTTTAATTTTTGCTTAAATGCCTGCACCTTTACATTCATCGCTGTTTATGGTCTAATTAATATTAATTAAGTAGGAGAGGTTATGAAAACAGAAGAAAGAACATTTGTTGCAATTAAGCCTGACGGAGTTAAGCGAGGGCTTATCGGTAAAATTCTTGAAAGATTTGAAAATAAAGGATTTAAAATCGTTGCCATGAAGTTATTGCAAGTTACTCCCGAACTTGCAGCAAAACATTATGAAGAACATCAGGGAAAACCTTTTTATAACAGGCTTGTACATTATATAACAAGCGGGCCGATTGTCGCTATGGTTGTTGAAGGATATGAAGCTATTGAAAGTGTAAGACACATGGTCGGCGCTACAAATCCGATGAATGCAGATGTCGGAACTATCAGAGCAGATTTCGCTCAAGTTATGGAATATAATGTTATTCACGCTTCTGACTCACCAGTCAGTGCACAAAGAGAAATTAATTTATATTTTAAGCCGGAAGAAATTTTTGATAACTGGCAGTCAATGCTTGAGATGATTACTTATGACGAAGAAAGATATCAGGGATAACAGATTTTCTTATGATTTAATACATATTGACAAAAACACCGGAGCGCGTGCCGGTGTTTTGCACACTCCGCATGGTGATATTGAAACCCCTATTTTCATGCCGGTAGGTACAAATTCAACCGTCAAACTTGTCACAAATAATAATCTGTATGATACCGGCGCGCAGATAATTTTGTCAAATTCTTACCACCTGTATTTAAGAGCGGGACATAAATTAATTGAAAAGTTCGGCGGAATACACGGCTGGATGAACTGGCAAAAACCGGTACTTACGGATTCGGGAGGATTTCAGGTTTTTTCACTCGCACATCTAAGAAAAATTTCGGAAGAAGGAGTTGAATTCAGAGATCCGAAAGACGGAAAAAAACATTTTATAAGTCCCGAGATTTCTATGGAAATCCAACAGGCAATAGGTGCAGACATTATAATGGCATTTGACTGGTGCGCTCCGTTTCCGTGCGATTATAAAACCGCAAAGGAAGCAATGGAAAGAACGCATAGATGGCTGGAGAGATGTTTAAATGCCCGCACTAATACAAATCAGGCTCTGTTTCCAATTTGTCAGGGTGCATTTTTTGATGATTTAAGAAAAGAAAGTGCCGCTTTTGTCTCTTCTATAGATGCAGCAGGCTATGCAATAGGTGGTTTGAGCGTCGGAGAGGACAAAGAAACAATGAATCATTTCGTAGAGCTTACAGCCCCGCTGCTTCCGCAGGATAAACCGCGGTATCTTATGGGAGTCGGCACCCCTGAAGATTTGCTTGACGGAATTAAACGCGGAGTCGATATGTTTGACTGCGTACTTCCCACAAGAAATGCAAGACATGGTTCTTTTTTTACCGGAGAAGGCAAAAAACAAATTAAAAATGCACAATTTACGGAAGATGCACGTCCGCTGGATGAAGAATGCAGCTGCTATACCTGTAAAAACCATACAAGAGCATATATAAGACACCTCTACAAATGCGGAGAAGGTACAGGACAGGCTTTGATGTCAATACACAATATCCAATTCCTGATTGATTTTGCGAAAAAAGCTCGACAGGCAATCTTAAATGATGAATTTGAAAAATTTTATAATGAAAATTTCCCTAAACTGAATGCAGAAATTTCGGACAAAAATTAAAATTATTTTATTACATTTAGATTATAACCTGCTTCATTTTCAACAAACTGATATTCCCGCTCTAAAGCTTCCATTATATCTTCAGAACTCATATTCTCTTTTTGAAAAAGCTGTTTAAATCTGTCGTTCCACATAGTTATGTTATTGTTTACGGCATAAATATTATCCATAGGTGAATTCTTTTCCTTACCGCAAATCATCATAAATTTTACTCCTAAACTGTCAAGAGCATCGGCAATTGTGTTATATAAATCAAAACTTTGCACTGTTGCGCCATCTTTGTTATCAAGTGCCCAGCCTCCGCAAATAAAGCCTTTTACGTCATCACAAGTTTGTCTCAGAGTTTGTATTTGTTTTGCTAATTCCTCCTTTATCATAATCAACGGTTGTGCCTCCGGAGATGCATGAAACATAAAATGTTTTGTATTATTACTTAATACACCTGCTGTACAGCTGTTAATATTTTCACTTCTGTACCCGCGCTGACGAACTCCTATTGAACCTTTGTTAATAAGATAATCATGTATATTGCCTACAATTTTGGCATTACGAACTTGAGGGTATGAACATTTAGATAAATTAACTGACATTGGACACATATATTACTCCTTTTTCATCTAAAACAACGTAAAAATAAAATTTGCTAGCCTAAATATTAAAAGATTCCGTTACGACTGTAGAAAGATAACATTCCCGTTTTTCGGCAATTGACAAAAAAGAGTTGAATGCTAAAATTATAATCCAAGGAGTATAATATGCGAATCAACAAAATTAGTTCACAGCCCAATTTTCAAGCGGTTAATCAAAAGTATTTCGAATGGGCAAAAAAAGATTATAGTCTTGAAAAAAATGTGTCCACTGAATGGTTGGATAGAATCAGTTTTGATGTTTTTCTGTTTAAAAGTTTGTCAAGACAGGATGCCATTGATACTATCAATGCTGTAAAAAAATATATGAATAAAACTGATGAAGGAATTGAATCGACATTAAGCTCCCTGCACAACCCTAATCCATAGCTTTACTAACAACTGCTCCGGTTATAGCTCCCAGTCCCATGCCGAGGAGAGAACCTGTCGGACCGAGATGTTTTGCACCTATTGCCCCCAAAACGCCTGTTGCACCGAGAGTTGTTCCGAGGGTTAATGTTGATTTGCCAGCCTCCGCAAAAAAGTTCTTGCCGTTAGAAACTTCATGCACCACATGTGCTGCTTCTATACCTCCGAGGGCTATCGCCCCGAGTTTGCTTGTTCTGGTTAATGCTCTTGCGGTTATATCTGCAAAAGGATTGGATGTTTTGAATACTTTAGCTTTTACCATTTTTTTGTTGCTTTCTGTGTAATCTATTCTCGGAATATCTGTTCTGATATCATCAACCTCTACCCCTAACTTTTCCTGTATCCAATTACCTAATTTTGTATCCCACAATGTTTTATCCTGCTTAATCAGCCAGGCAGCGGCTTTCGGGTGCGGGCATTTGGGAGAAAGAGGGTTCATATATTCGTGGAGAATTG
>CALUPJ010000130.1 GCA_944322555.1 Candidatus Gastranaerophilales bacterium
CTCCGGATCAGTAAGTTCCTGAGGAGTAACTTCTGCACGTACACTTACGCACAACACTGTAAATAAAGCCAATACTAATAATAAATTTCTTCTCATAACACCCATTCTTATTTAACTGAACTATATGATTCCATTATAATATTTTCTAAAGAATTAATCAAGTCAACTTCGGGAACCCTTGCGATAATTTCTCCTTTTTTAAAAATATACCCTTCTTTAATCGCTCCGGCAATCCCAAAATCAGCATGCTTTGCCTCTCCGGGGCCGTTAACCGGACACCCCATAACCGCAATTGTAATCGGTAAATCCAAATTCTTAAAGCGTTCTTCCACTTTTTTTGCCAAACCGATTAAATCAATTTGAGTTCTTCCGCAGGTCGGACAAGATATAAAATTAACCCCCTTTTGACGCAAATTCAGTGCCTTTAATATCCCAAAGCCCGCGTGGACTTCTTCGACCGGATTTTCCGTCAGCGAAACCCTTATTGTATCGCCTATTCCTTCACTCAATAATGTGCCCAAACCTATTGATGATTTAATTAAGCCTGATTTCAAAGTTCCCGCTTCCGTTATACCGAGATGCAGCGGATAGTCAACTTTCTCTGCAATGAGACGATAAGCCTCAATTGTTGTCAAAACATCAGAGGATTTCAATGAAATTTTCGTGTCATAAAAATTTAAATCTTCTAAGATTTCCAGATGTCTCATCGCACTCAAAACCATTTTCTCTGCAAGCGGAATATCTTTTTGCTCAAATTCTTTCTCCAGCGAACCCGCATTGATACCTATCCTTATCGGAACATTGTGACTTTTAGCGGCCTCAACGACCTTAATTGTATGCTCCCTCTTGCCGATATTACCGGGATTAATCCTTAATGCATGAATACCGTTTTCAATACATGTCAATGCCAATCTGTAATCAAAATGAATATCCGCTACAAGCGGAACCGGAGATTTTTTTACTATATCCTTTATTGCTGCCGCCGCATCTTTGTTCAATACGGCAAGACGTACAATTTCGCAGCCCGCTGCAGCCAATTCGCCAATCTGATCAAGTGTCGCTTCTACGTTCCTTGTATCCGTATTACACATTGATTGAACCGAAATCGGAGCGTCTCCGCCGATTTTTATGTTACCGATAGAAATTTGTTTTGATTTTCTTCTGTTTATCATAAAATAATTATAATATAAAAGGAGTAAATATGAAAATTGCGGTAATTTCGGATATACACGGGAATATGGAAGCTCTTGAAGCTGTTATGGAAGATATTTCTAAACAAGAATGCGACAAAATCTTTGTACTCGGTGATTATGCAATGGCGGGCCCGGAACCTTCCGAGGTCGTTGAATATTTTTTGAAAAGAAAAGATAAACCGGAATTTAAAATGATTCAGGGCAATACCGATTTAATGATTGCGGACTATTCCGAGGAGTTGTACGAAAATCTTAAAACCAAAGCTCCGATTATGGCAGAAGCACTGAAAAATGATACGGAAATACTAAACCCGTTGGGGAAAGTGTTTCTCAAAACTCTGCCGATTCAACTTGAAGTTGAAGAAGAAGGCGTTAAATTTCTTCTGGTACACGGCTCACCCCGCAAAAATAATGAAGATATTTTGCCCGATACACCATTGGAAGAAGTAGAAAAAATGACGGAAAATGTTGACGCAGATGTAATTTTATGCGGACATACACATATCCCTTGCGGATTTCAGACTTCAAAGAAAAAGACTATAGTAAATGCCGGGAGTATAGGACGCCCGTTCACGCCCGAACCGAAATCCTGTTATCTGACAGTGAATGTAGAACACGGAGAATGTATTTTTGAACATCATTTTGTCGAATATGATAAAGAGCGGGCTTCGGAAAAACTGCGTAAACGGGAATTTAAAGGAGCGGATAAACTTGCGGACATGCTCATTGACCCGAAGGTAAGACATTTCTGACAGAGGGATAAATTTAAAGGAGTAAATATATGATTGTTAGTTTTAACCCGTATGTTAATCAAAATATTAACTGCAAAGCCGTTAGTCAGAAGTATTTGAAGACTGCGGAAAAAAGTTACAGAAGATTTGGCAATGTAACTTCGGAATGGTATTATTCTATACGCGATGATGTTTGTTTGTGGAAGGGTATTTCTAAACAGGATGCTATTGACACTATGCTGGCAGTCAGAAAATATGTTGAAGAAGGCAGCATGGATGCATATAATCACGTCTTAGATTCAATAAAAAAGGCGGAAGTTTAACACTACAGGTCTATGATATTAATTGAGATACCTTATATCCTGTTATAGCACCCAACCCCATACCGATAAGAGAACCCGCAGGGCCGGCATATTTTGCACCGATTGCTCCGCCGTACCCCGTAGCTGCAAGTGTTGCAGTCAGATTCAATGCGGATTTTCCGGCTTCTTGCCAAAAATTACCGCCTTTTGATGTCTCATGTGCAATATGAGCGGCTTCAATTCCTCCAAGAGCAGCAACTCCGAGTTTTGGAGTTCTGGTTAGAGCTCTTGCGGTTATTTCTCCCAAAGAACTCTTTGTTATGAACTGTTTCGCAAGAACATATTTAGGAAATTTTTCCGAATAATCAATATCGGGAATTGATGTCGGCAGCTCTCTTGTTTTAATATTAAATATCTTAGAAACTAATCCTCCCAGACCTGATTGCATAAGTGTCGTATCTTTATCAATCAACCAGCTCGCAGCTTTTTTATTCAGGCATTTAGGAGAATTCGGATTCAAATAATCATTCAGAATTGTCCCGCGGAAAAATGAAAATGGGTGCTGTGCAATTTTATTATTATAAGGCCGCTGATATTTCCCTTTTATCTGCCTATACGCAGATACTATATCTCCCAGCTCCTCGGGCCCGTTCAAAACCGCGAGGGCTCCAAGTCCCGCAGCAGTAGTATATTCTCTGGCAGACATTTTATCAGCAAAATTATTAATCCGTCCCGCAATAGGCAATGCCTCAAATACTATATTATTTTCATCTCCGGACGGCGAAAATTTAGATGTCAGTTCCTGATAATCATTATATATACCAGGATACTTATCGGTTTGATATCGGTATAAGATAGGATTAACCGTCATACACGCATACCTTTAATTATTGCTACACTTGTTATAAATATAAAGTAAATTTATTCCAAAAAATTGCTTTTTTGTTACAAAACTTAACTAACTGTAGAAACGGCAAAAATAATATTATACCTGTTTAATACGATTTAAAACATAATTATACGCTTTCATACCTTCTTGACTAACATATTTTTTTACAGCCTGCATCGTATCAATAGCATCCCGTTTTGGAATATCCCGCCAAATTACGGCATCATCAAGAATAGAATTATACCAATCAAAATTAACTTTGCCAAATCTTCTGTAACTTTCTTCTGCAGTTTTCAAATACTTCTGATTAACAGCTCGGCAGTTAACACCCTGAGCGGCAGACGGATTGAAAACAATATTCATACACACACTCCTTTTTAGATACAGCGATAGTTTTATTATTTTTACTTTTCTATTATAACAGAAATATTGCTTTTATAAACCTCTGCCTTTACTTTTTATTTTGTTTAAG
>CALUPJ010000131.1 GCA_944322555.1 Candidatus Gastranaerophilales bacterium
GAAATGAGAATGGTAAGAAAAGAATGCATGGCAACAATCGGTACATTGGGTAATGCTGAATTCAAAAACTTATCAATCGGTTAAGCAGGTAGAAAAAGATATATGGGTATCAGGCCTACCGTTCGCGGTGTAACAATGAACCCGTGTGATCACCCGCACGGCGGCGGCGAAGGTAAAACCGGTCCCGGCGGACATCCTAAGACACCTTGGGGTAAACCTGCTCTCGGTTATAAGACCAGAAAGAAAGGTAAAGCGTCTGATAAGTTAATCGTAAGAAGACGTAAAAAGTAAAAATATAAAGTGGTAAGGGTAAATTAATTTTAAATTTATTTACCCGCCCCGCAAAAAAAAATATTTACAAACATTAATACTAATATACAAAGGAGAAATTAATGGCACGTTCATTAAAAAAGGGCCCATACGTAGAAGAAGCTCTTCAAAAGAAAATTAACAAAATGAATGAAAATTCGGAAAAGAAAGTTGTTAAAACTTGGTCAAGAGCATCCATGATAATTCCTGATATGTTGGGACATACAATCGCCGTACATAACGGCAAAACGCACGTTCCTGTTTATGTAACGGAACAAATGATTGGACATAAACTCGGCGAATTTGCACCGACAAGAATGTTCAGAGGACATGCTGGTTCCGATAAGACAGCAAAACGTAAATAGAATGCAACGGTTTGGTAGCCGGGCAGAAACAAAAGAAAAGTTAAAAAATAAGGAAAATAAAAATGGAAGCTAAAGCAAGACAAACAAACATAAAAATGACAGCAAGAAAACTTCGCAGAGTAATCAACGAAGTAAGAGGCAAGGCTGTTAATGAAGCTCTTGATATGTTACGTTTTATGCCGTATTTTGCAGCCAGAGTTGTAGAAAAGAATTTGAAAGCTGCAGCTGCAAATGCTTTTGAAAAATCAGGTGTAAAATCGGATGCTCTGAAAGTTTCTGAAATTTTTGCAGACGAAAGTGTAACATACAAAAGAGGTAAACCAAGAGCTCAAGGTCGTATATACAGAAGACTCAAACGTACATCTCACCTCACAATTAAAGTTAGTGATTCAGTAAAATAGAGGAAATAAGGAAATGGGACAAAAAACACATCCAACCGGATTTAGAGTAGGTATAATCAGACCTTGGTCAAGCACATGGTTTGCTAAGATTAAAGATTATGCCGGATTTGTAGCAGAAGATGCTAAAATTAGAAAATTTATAAAGAAAAAATTGTATGCAGCAGGTGTTGCAGAGATTTTAATTGACAGAAAAGCACAAAACACTACTATAACTGTAGTTACTGCAAAACCGGGTATTGTTGTAGGCAGAGGCGGTCAAGGAATTGACGATTTGAAAGCTGAAGTCTCAAAATATCTTGGAAAACAGGTGATTATTAATGTAGTTGAAGTTGCAAGAATTGATTTAAATGCTTTATTACTTGCAGAGTATGTAGCACAACAGCTTGAAAAACGTGTTGCATTCAGAAGAGTAATGAAACAAGCTATGCAGCGTGCAATGAGAGCCGGCGCACAAGGTATCAAAATTATGGTATCAGGTCGTTTAGGCGGTGCTGAAATTGCAAGAAGCGAATGGGCAAAAGAAGGAAGAATTCCTCTACAAACGCTTAGAGCTGATGTTGACTATGGTTTCACGGAAGCTGATACAATCATGGGTGAGATTGGTGCTAAAGTTTGAATTTTCAAAGGCAACTTAATGCCCGGCGAAAGAGCAGACATGAACATCAAATCAAAGAGTTCAAAAGACTCAGCAGGTGAACGTTTTAACGGAAGACGCGGAAAACGCAAACCTGTAGAGACAAAATAAGAAAATAACAGGAGAACAATATAATGTTAATGCCAAAAAAGACAAAATACCGCAAAATGATGAAAGGTAGAATGAAGGGTACAGAAACAAGAGGTACCGAGTTCGAATTTGGTCGTTATGCTCTTAAAGCTCTTGAGCCGGGTTGGATTACAAGCCGTCAGATAGAAGCTGCAAGACGTGCTATGACTCGTGAAATCAAACGTGGCGGTAACGTTTGGATTAAAATATTCCCGGATAAACCGATTACTGCAAAACCTGCTGAAACTCGTATGGGTTCAGGTAAAGGTAACGTTGAATACTGGGTATCTGTAGTAAAACCAAACAGAATTCTGTTTGAACTTGATTACTTTGACAGAGCTGTTGCAATTAATGCTTTGGAATTAGCTGCACAAAAGCTTCCGATTAAAGTTAAAGTTATTGAAAAGGAATCTGTATAAATAGTTAAGGAATAATAACAATGAAATTAAGTGAAATGCGTGAAAAAACAGTTGATGAGTTAAAGCAGTTTGTTGTTGATTCAAAAAAGCAATTGCTTGATTGCAGAATCAAGAAATCAATGCATAAATTGGAAAATACTGCAGAGATTTCAAAAACAAAACGCTTGATAGCTCAAGCAAAGACTGTAATAACTGAGAAAGAAGCGGATTGCGGACAAAAAGCGTAGAAAAAACGCTTAATGCCGGCAAACCAAGGAGAAGGAAAAAATGCCTAAAAAAGAAAAACAAGGTGTAGTTATAAGTGATAAAATGGACAAAACTGTAGTGGTAAAAGTCGCATCATACGAACCACACCCAAAATATAAGAAAATTATAGAATCAAACAAAAACTACAAAGCTCATGATGAAAAGAATGAATGCGGCGTTGGTGATACGGTAAGAATTATCGAATCCAAACCGATTTCAGGAAGCAAAAGATGGGTTGTGGAATCTATCGTAGAAAAAGCTAAGTAGTTGGTTAAGTGGACGAAGTGATTAAATTTACAAGTTCACAAAATCACGCAGACATCATTATTTATGAATAATGCGCTGTAAAAGAAAGTAGGTTGCGGGTTTGCACCCTCAATAAAATTAAAAGGAACGGAAAAATGATACAACAAGAAACAAGACTGGTAGTAGCAGATAATACAGGTGCTAAAGAATTATTGGTTATCCGTGTTATGGGAAGCTCAAACAAAAAGTTTGCAGCGGTAGGTGATGTTGTAGTTGCAACGGTAAAAGATGCAACTCCTAATATGACTGTTAAAAAATCCGAAGTTGTAAAGGCTGTAATAGTAAGAACTAAGCACGATATTAAGCGTGCGGATGGCTCTGTTATCAGATTTGATGAAAATGCGGCCGTAATAATCAACAAGGACGGCAACCCTCGCGGAACTCGTGTTTTCGGGCCTGTAGCAAGGGAATTGAGAGACAAAAACTTTATGAAGATTGTTTCTCTTGCACCGGAAGTTATTTAGTCCTTAACAAACGTTAGTGAGTTTAGGAATAAATAATCCTGAACTTGTTTCCGGATCTCAAAGATATAATGGAGAAGAAATAAAATGACAAATGAAAGAAAGAACCTGCATGTAAAAACCGGTGACAGAGTTATCGTAACTGCCGGCAAAGACAAAGGCAAAATCGGAAATATTAAGAAATCTATACCGACTGAAGGTAAAGTTGTTGTAGAAGGTATTAACATGATAACTAAGGCTACCAAGGCAAATCCTGCATACGGTATTCAGGGCGGATTGATTAAGAAGGAAGCTCCTCTTGATTCTTCCAATGTAATGATTGTATGCCCGAGCTGCGAAAAGCCGACCAGAATCAAACATGCAGTTGTAGATGGTAAAAAAGTCCGTGTTTGCAAGAAATGCGGCGAACAATTAGACGTATAGCTTAGATATTATACGCGGGGCCGGTAATTTATATAATTAGATTACGCTCGCCTCTACCGTATTAACAGAAGGAAAAGAAAGATGACAAAAACTAAAAACTTAAAAGCAAAATACGAAGAAGAAGTAAAAACAGCACTTAAGGAAAAATTCGGTTATAAAAATGACATGATGATTCCGAGACTTCATAAGATTGTTTTGAATATGGGTGTTGGCGAAGCTTCTCATAACTCCAAGATTGCTGATTCAATTCAAGCTCAGTTAACAAAAATTGCAGGGCAGAAGGCTCTTGTAACGAAGGCTAAAAAATCTATAGCTTCTTACAAATTAAGAGAAGGTATGCCTGTCGGAGCAATGGTAACTTTGCGCGGTGAAAGAATGTATGATTTTCTGCAAAAGTTAATCTGCGTTGTGCTTCCGCGTATTCGTGACTTTAGAGGTGTTTCTCCGAAGAGTTTTGATGGCAGAGGTAATTATACTCTCGGTTTAAAAGAACAATCTTTGTTTCCTGAAATCACTTATGAAGAAGTTGATTTGGTAAAAGGTATGAATGTATCTGTTATCACAACAGCTCATACTGATGATGAAGCCAGAGAATTGTTAAAACTTCTCGGAATGCCGTTTAAGGGCATGGGAAAAAACTAGAGGGTAAAACTGGGGGTAAAACTTAGTTTCCCGATTAGTGATTATGTTAGAATGTAGATAGAAATTAATATATAAAAGGAGAAAATCATGGCTAAAAAAGCGATGATAAACAAAGAACTAAGACGCGAAGCATTGGTTGCTAAAGGAAAATATCCGGCAGTAAGACTTCATAACAGATGCAGTATATGCGGTCGTCCTCACGGATTCCACAGAGATTTCGGTCTTTGCAGAATTTGTTTAAGAAAAATGGCTCATCAGGGACTTCTTCCCGGTGTAACAAAAGCTTCCTGGTAAGTAGTTTATAAGTATAAAATATTCCGGTATTTACCTGTGGAATATAACTTGCCGGGTATATGCTGCTATGCATTTTATGTGTTTAGACAGTATAGTGACTTTAGCCGATATAATGATATAAAAAAGAACCTCTTTATATAAAGAGGTTCTTTTAGTGTTTTAGAATATAAAAATCATTAATCGCTGACAAACAATTATTTGTGAAATATTTTAATATTGCCGACCCGGTTAATAGTAAAGAGGAATTTAGAAAATAATATAAATTATATGAAATTTTCTAAATTGTTTTTTTTATTTGTTTTATTTTTTTGCGGCATACAATTTTGTTGTGCAGAAGATATCAGAATAGCCAGCTTTGATGAACTGATAAATTCTGCGCCCGAAAATGGGGATGTTTTAATATTGACTGACAATTTGACATCAGACTCTTCTATCGGTACATATTTCAATAATTTGGCCGTAACATTTGAAGGCAATAATTACTATATTAATGGTAATAATACCTTTAGCGGATTTAATTTTAATGCGGAAACCAGGTTTAATCAGGTAGATGTCAGAAATTGCAGAGGGCAGAGATACGGCGGTTATAGCTATGCAGGTGCAATATATAATAATGGCAGTGAATTATCCATATTCCGCTCTGCATTTGATGACAATTTTGTAAATGCAAACGGTTTAAATTTGGGAAGCGGCGGAGCTATTTACAATATAAACGGCGGGAATGTGAATATTGATACTGCGTTGTTTGAAAATAATTATACAAGCGGTGCGCGCTCTTACGGCGGAGCAATTGCCAATGATTTTACCGGCGGAACGCCAACGGTAATGACGATAAATAATTCCGTATTTCGCAATAATTATTCGGAAGGAAGTGTTTTGCCTACAGGCGGAGCAATATATAATACCGGAACTATAAATATAACAAATACAGAATTTGAAGGTAACAGGACTTTTGGTAATGAGAGTCTGGCTTCTTACGGTGGTGTTATTTATAATACGGGTACGGCAAATTTTAAGGATTCAACTATAACAAATAATTCAAGCGCCGGCGGCGCGATGTCTATTGTTCGCGGCGGAGCGATGTATAACGGCGGAAGTTTAATAATAGATAATTCATATGTAAGCGGTAATCATACAGATGCGGAATTTTATGGTGATGGCGGTGCTATTTACAACGATACGACCGGGACAACCGTTATTAGAAATTCTGTAATAGAAAATAATTATGTAAATTCAAATTCCGGTTACTCTGAAGGCGGCGGAATTGCAAATGCCGGAACCGTAAGTATAGAAAATAGTGTTTTACAAAACAATAGAAAAGGCGATACAAAAAATGATATTTATAATTATGCAACAGGAACGGTGAATTTTTCAGGTGACGGCACAACAACAATTTTGAGTGGTATTGCAGGCAGCGGCAAATTAAATAAAACAGATAACGGTGTGTTGAATTTGGGCGGTGAAAATAGTTTATTTACCGGAAATTTTGACTTCACTGGCGGAACTTTGAATCTTTTGCAAAACAGTAGTTATTTCAGTGCAGAGAATACATTTTTCGGTAACGGTACGAATTTTAATATGCAAAATGGTGCAATTGACAGTGTTAATTTTGGGAATCTTACCCTTTCTGGCAAAACGGATATTTCTGCCGATGTTAATCTCGCCGACCAAACAATGGATAGAATAAGTGCCGATTCACTTACCGGAAACGGAATTTTACATTTGAGTTCTCTTTCAATAGAAGGTACTCCAAAGCAGTCACGGATTTCTATTCCGTTTGCAAATTCCGTTATTAAAGATTATGTGGAATATACGCCGGAGATTATTCAATCTCCGATATATGATTATTCTTTAAGTTACAATTCTTCTGACGGTAATCTTAATTTTGCAAGAGGCGGGTTCAACTCTTCAGTTCTTATTCCTGCCGTAGCAGCGCAGCTTGCCGGGTATTTAACCCAGATAGATACATATAAAAGAGTTTTTTCTAATCTTGATATGGTTATGATTTTATCTCCTGACAAAATAGCAGGTTTTGACAGTAGAAATAAAATGGCGGACGCAAACGGAAGTTTTGCATTTTCTCCGCTTATGATTCCGGAAGAACGTAAAGGAATATGGATTAAGCCGTATTCAACATTTGAAAATGTACCCCTGAGAGGCGGGGCAAGGGTTTCAAATATAAGCTACGGAACATTGATAGGCGGAGAAAGCGAGCTTAAGAAGCTTCAAAGAGGGTGGTATGCATTATATGGAGCGTATCTTTCATATAACGGCTCTCATCAGACATATGGAGGAAACGGGATTTATAATAACGGCGGACTGGGCGGAGTCGATGCGGTATTTTATAAAGGCGGATTTTTCTCTGCCTGGACTGCCAATGCCGGAGCTAATTCTGCTGAAGGGAGTACAATGTTTGGAAAGCAAAATTTTGTAATGCTAAATGCGGGTATTGCCGAGAAAACAGGATATAATATTGCTCTTTTGGACAGGAGGCTTATTTTGCAGCCAAGCCTTTTAATGTCATACAGTTTCATAAATACATTTGATTATACGACTGATTATAATGTGAATATAAATGCTGAGCCTTTACATGCAATTCATATAGAGCCGCAGCTAAAAATAATCGGGAATTTTAAAAACTACTTGCAGCCTTACCTGTCGGTTTCAATGATTTGGAATGTTATTGACAATACGAGATTTCAGGCCAATACGGTGTATCTTCCCGAATTATCAGTAAAACCGTTCGTAGAATATGGTGTTGGTGTCCAAAAACGCTGGGGCGATAGGTTTACCGGTTTTTTGGAAGGCATGATACGCAATGGCGGACGAAACGGTATTGCGCTGCAATTCGGTTTACGTATAAGTATTTAAGCATATAGCGGATGTTTTTTGCACAAAGCAAGTGAAGCCTGTCTTAATTCTGCTAAAAATTCATCATTGTCGGAATTCTTAACAGCTTCTGCTATAATTCTTGCCACTTCCCGCATATCATCTTCTTTAAAACCTCTTGTTGTTATTGCAGCAGCCCCGAGTCTTATACCGCTTGTAACAAAGGGACTTTGCGGATCATTCGGTACGGTGTTTTTATTAGCAGTTATTCCGACTCTTTCAAGCACATTTGCCATGTCTTTTCCGGTTTTACCTGTCTTTCTTAAATCAAGCGTCATAAGGTGGTTTTCTGTCATTCCGCCCACTATGTCCATTCCGTTATCTAAAAGTCCTTGAGCCATTGCTTTTGCATTCCTTACAATCTGTTTTGCATATTCTTTAAATTCCGGAGAAAGAGCTTCCTTTAATGCAACGGCTTTTCCTGCAATAATGTGTTCCAAAGGTCCTCCCTGTATTCCCGGAAAAACTGCCTTGTCAATTGCCTGTGCGTATTCTTCATCACACATAATAATACCGCCTCTCGGACCTCGCAGAGTCTTGTGTGTAGTTGTGGTGACTATTTGTGCATAACCTGCCGGAGACGGGTGAACTCCGCCTGCTACAAGTCCTGCAATATGTGCTATATCCGCCAGAAGAACAGCTCCGACTTCGTCTGCAATTTCACGGAATTTCTTAAAATCGATAATTTTAGAATAGTTGCTTGCCCCGCAAATAATAAGTTTAGGTTTATGTTCAATTGCTTTTTTTCTTACATCTTCATAATCAATATTCCCGTTTTCGTCTACACCATAGCTCTTTACGTCAAAATACATACCGGAAAAGTTCACGGGAGAGCCGTGGCTTAAGTGTCCGCCGTTTGACAAATCCATGCCGAGAATTTTATCGCCATGTTTCAGTAATGCAAAGAACACTGCCATATTTGCTTGAGCACCGGAATGAGGCTGTACATTTGCATGATCCATTCCAAAAAGCTCGCAAGCTCTTTTTTGAGCGAGTTCTTCGATTTTGTCAACTACTTCACATCCGTTATAATAACGCTTATGCGGCTTGCCTTCTGCGTATTTATTGGTAAGAACGCTTCCGCAGGCTTCCATAACGGCAGGAGAGGTGAAATTTTCACTTGCATTAAGTTCAATTGTATTTTGTTGTCTCTTAAGCTCTTCTTCTATGTATTGAGAAAGCTCGATGTCCGTTTTTTTTAATTTATCTAAATTCATATATCCCTCCTCCGTGTCCTTTTAATTATAATTTAAATATTTGATAAATGCAAAATATGTAGCGTTTTGTAATCTAAGCAAATTGGCAGCATGTTAATATTTGTAAATTTTTTCTGCAGTTATAGCAAACATTTTGTTTAGGAGTTATATAATAAGTGTACAATTGACAATTGTGGGTCAATGTTCATTCAAAAAGGAGAAATTATGTTAAACAAGATTACATTTTGCGGCAGGGAAACTATGCTCACAAGTCCGCTGAAAAAAGCTGCAAGTGATGCATCTGAGTATGTAAGAGCAAGTAAAATATATTCAGATGAAGAAATTGCAAAAACTCAAAAACTGCTTGAAGATGCAAAACAAGCAATGAAAGCAAAAGATAATAACGGAAATGTTTATACAAGTCCTTTTGACATTATACCGGATTCCGTAATAAAAGAGCAGAAACCGGAATATAAACAATTTGACGTAATGGCATAGTAAAATTTGTAAAAAGAGCTTGTATTTATACAAGCTCTTTTTACTTATACAACTTTTTCTTTTTCTGAAGAAGAACCTTCTTTGCGTTCAAAGACAATGTTATCATCAACAAGCTTCAGAAGAATCGTATCTCCCGGTTGATATGCGCTTGTAAGAATTTCTTCCGCAAGGGGATCTTCTATTTTCTTTTGGATTAAGCGGCGAAGCGGTCTTGCACCATAGGCTTCATTATACCCGTCTTTTGCAAGAAAATCTTTAACTTCATCCGTAACTTCAATAGAGAGTTCTCGTTCCGAAAGACGCTTAAACAAATCTTTCATCATCAAATCTACAATTTGACGGATTTCTTCCTTGCTCAGATGAGAGAATACAATGATATCGTCAATACGGTTAAGAAATTCAGGTCTGAAAGCTTTTTTCAATTCTTCATTAACTGTTTCTTTTAATTTTTCGTATTTATCTTTCTTTGCATCATCTCCCGTTGAGAAACCAAGTTTTCCCTGTGTTGCAATCATGCTGGCGCCGACGTTTGAAGTCATAATTATAACTGTATTTTTGAAGTTAATATGCCGGCCTTTTGCATCGGTTAAACGTCCGTCATCAAGGATTTGGAGCATAATATTGAATACATCCGGATGAGCTTTTTCGATTTCATCAAAAAGAATAACCGAATAAGGTTTTTTTCTGACCAGTTCGGAAAGGTGTCCGCCGTCGTCATAACCAACGTATCCGGGAGGTGAGCCGATGAGTTTCGCAGTAGAATGTTTTTCCATAAATTCTGACATATCTACTCTTATCATATTATCTTCACTTCCAAAGATAGCTTCCGCAAGAGCTTTAGCAAGTTCGGTTTTACCGACACCTGTCGGTCCCGAGAAAATGAAGCTTCCTATCGGTCTGTTCGGAGATTTTAATCCTACTCTTGCACGTCTTATGGCTTTAGAAATAGCTGTTACTGCATCACTTTGACCGATTACTCTGTTGTGCAATGTTTCCTCAAGTTTGAGTAATCTTTCAGACTCGCCTTCGGTAAGCTTAGTAACAGGTACTCCTGTCATTGTCGCAATAACTTCGGCAACATCATCCTCCGTTACTGTCGGTTTATTGGCATCATTTTGTCTCCGCCATTCTTCGGATACTTCACGAATTCTGTCTTTCATATTGGCTTCATCGTCTCTTAAAGAAGATGCACGTTCGAATTCCTGATTTCTTATAGCTTCTTCTTTCTCTTTAACGATTTCTTTAAGCTCTTTTTCAAGTTCCTTGCCTTCGGGCGAAAGTGTGCAGACTTTAAGTCTTACTTTTGAACTTGCTTCATCAATTACGTCGATAGCTTTATCCGGCAAAAATCTGTCATTTATGTATTTACTAGACAGTTTGGTTGCTGCTATGATGGCTTCATCTGAAATATGTAAGTTATGGTGTTCTTCATATTTCGGTTTTAAACCTCTTATAATTTCAATGGTTTCATCAATTGTAGGTTCTTCAATAATTACAGGTTGAAATCTTCTTTCAAGCGCAGAGTCTTTCTCAATATATTTTCTGTACTCATCAGAAGTTGTTGCACCGATAACCTGAATTTCGCCTCTTGATAGTGCGGGCTTCAATATATTAGCGGCATCAATAGCACCTTCTGCGGCACCTGCACCGATTAGGGTGTGCATTTCATCTATAACAAGAATAACATTTCCTGCCTGACGAATTTCATCCATAATTTTCTTAAGACGTTCTTCAAATTCTCCGCGGTACTTGGTTCCTGCTATTAAAAGTCCCATATCCAACTGAATAATTTTTTTGTTTTCCAATATATCGGGTACTTCATTGTTAACAATTCGTATTGCCAAGCCTTCTGCAACTGCGGTTTTCCCTACGCCGGGTTCTCCAAGAAGAACAGGGTTATTTTTTGTTCTTCTTGCAAGAATTTGTATTACACGTTCAATTTCTTTTTCTCGTCCGACAACAGGGTCAAGTCTCTGTTCGGAAGCTGCAAGAGTAAGGTCGGTTCCGAACTCGTCAAGGCTCGGAGTTTTAACTTTACTTGCCTGCGAAGATGACGAAGAAGAACTGCCTACGCCTGCCGAAGCTGTTTGGGGTTTAGAATCCCCGAGCATTTTTACGACGTTACTTCTTACTTTGTTTAAGTCTACACCTAAATTTTCAAGAACCCTTGCGGCAACGCCTTCCCCTTCTCTTATCAAGCCTAAGAGTAAATGCTCCGTGCCTATATAGTTATGTCCCAACTGCCTTGCTTCGTCCCATGAAAGCTCTAAAACCCTTTTTGCACGGGGTGTAAAAGGAATTTCTACGGCTACAAAACCCGCACCTCTGCCGATAATTTTTTCAACTTCAATACGGGCATCTTTGAGGTTAACCCCCATTGATTTGAGAGTTTTTGCTGCAATTACCGTACCTTCTCCGATTAAGCCCAAAAGTACCTGTTCAGTACCCACGAAATTATGCCCCAGTCTTCTGGCTTCT
>CALUPJ010000132.1 GCA_944322555.1 Candidatus Gastranaerophilales bacterium
TGATGCTATGCAAAAATCAATTGACGGGCTTTTGGAACAACACGCATCCACTGTTGTCGTAACGGACAGAAAGACTATTGCTACCGATATCGTAGTATTCGATTTTGACGGTTATTCCAACGGTGAAAAAATAGAACACGGTGATGAAAAAAACTACACATTGGACTTAGCACACTCAAGCTTTATCCCGGGCTTTGCGGAACAGCTTGTTGACAGACCTTTAGGGGAAGAGTTTGAAATCAATGTAACTTTCCCCGAAGAATATCATGAGAAGAAACTTGCAGGACAGCCCGCAGTATTTAAATGTAAAATAAATGAAATAAAAACAAAGGTTTTGCCTGAATTGAATGATGAATTTGTTCAAAAAATAGGACCTTTCAAAACCGTTGATGATTTAAAAGCAGACATTCAGAAATATCTTGACAACCAAAAGGCGGATATTGACAGAGTAAATTCTGAAAAAGCAATTTTTGAAAAGGTTACCGGCGATGCTAAAGTTGAAATTCAGCAATCAATGATTGACAGGGAAGCAGACCAGCTTGTAGAAGAATATAAACAAAAACTTTCAATGCAGGGCTTTACCTGGGAGCAGGCAGTTCAGGCTCAAGGATATGACAATATTATGAAAAGCCTTAAAGAAGATGCTGCAGTCAGAGTGAAGAATTCTCTTGTAATTGACAAAATTGCAAAAGAAGAAAAAATAACTGTATCTCAAGCAGAGTTTGGAGCAAAACTGTCAGAATTAAGCAGAATGTATCAAATCGATACTCCTACAATGATTAAACAGTTATCACAGACTCCGGGAGTATTTAATGCTCTATCACAACAGGCTTTGAATGAAAAAGTTACAAAATTCTTAGCAGACAATAACACGGTTAACTTAAAATAAAAATTTAAACAAAAAAAGACCTCCGGTTATTTTTACCGGAGGTCTTTTTTATCTCGCATATCTCGGATCAGCAACTTTTAAAAAGCCTGAATTCACAAGTCTTGCGTCTGCCGGAATACCGGCACAGTCTATTACAGGATTCGCAACATTATCAATCCCTTGAACTCTTAAATTCTGATTGTTGTGCAATCTGCAATATGCCTCTCTATATGAAAAATACTCAGGTCTGACGTAGCTGTTGTTATTCCCGTTAGGAATAACTCTTCCGACTACACCGTTATCTATGTATACAGGAAGCAGGTCACGTCTGTCCTGCAAATTGGGTACGCCGTTTGCCTGTGCCGCCTGTTCCGGTACCAGCGGAACAAGCAGACCTTCATCATTATTAATATACACAAAAGCAACCGTCGCTTCACCATTGTTTGCTCTTGTCCTTTGCTGCGGAACTGTCATATCAATTCGCAAGGCTTGTAAATTATCGGCCTCACCTCCCTGAGGTGCCATCGGATTACGGTTTTGAAGCAAAATTCCTGCGTGGTTCATTATTTCAGGAATATTTTCTATAGCCTTCGCTCTGGCATCTGCTATACTATTATATAGATTAATATATCCTGTATAATAGTACAGGTTATATGCTTTTTCAGCACTGCGACGGGTGATAGCCATACCCATTGCCGTAATTATGCCTATTATGAAAATACATAACAGAAGCTCTACAATTGTAAATCCTCGATAAAAATTTTTCATAAGCTATTTTACTCCGCAGCCTTAGAAACGGAAAGAATAATTTACACCATTTCGCGTTCTTATATTATAATTAGGATTACCTTGTGCCTCAGGTGCTACAGGAATATCTCCGGGATTTGGCGCAACATCAGGCACATCCACTCCATCAGGCACTAAACCGCCGCCACTACTCTGACCATCGTCACCACCTAAAATTGTATCACCGGGTTTAGAAGGCATTGTAGGCGGATTAAAAGTTGAACCTGTGCCCGGTTCTAATGTAACGGGTTCACTGGGCTTAGCTTCTACTTCTGCAAAATCCGGACGGAAGTGATTTGTTTTTACCGCAAACACGGGTTGTACATATGATAAGCATCCTATGATTACCGCAAAACTAAATACGCACTTTAATAATCTTTCGTCGGGGGTTTTCATACTATAAGCTCTCCTTTAATTTATTGTACTCTTCAATTATAACACATCTGTTATCAAAATTCACGGGTGTTACGTTAAGAATTGTTTCATTTTCTTTAACGGCATACACCGGAATCTTACGTCTAAGGCTCTCCAAAACCGGAATACCACCTATTGCATTATAAGGAACTGCAAGAAAATCCAAATCTTCAATACTTATCCCGCCTGTTTTTGACAATTTCGGGGCCTGATTTAACCCTAATAGTATACAAGGCAGAAATGTCGGTGTTATATACTCAGCAGCACAACGTTTGTCAACAATTTTAGAAGATATTACAGTATCATCAAAAGCCGGAGCGTGTGCACAGGGAACCGCAAATTCTCGGGAAATATAATGAGATAATATAGCTTCCACTCCTCCTACAGGATCGACCCCCAGCCCCGCAGCATAATCGTCACCCTGTTCATCAGGAAAACGACATACTATTGCAATAGCCTCCGCACCGCGCTTTATAAGCTTTTCCACTGCAGGTTTTAATGTCTCTATATTTTCTACATTCCCTGCGGAAACACCTGATTTATCAATAAAAAATTCAACCCCGACTTCATTTTCTGTTATTTCATAACCAATTATATCTAACCCGTAAACAGCTTGCACTGCATTTATTGTATTTATATGAATATTCAAAACTTCACGATTTACGGCTTTGTCAAATACTACCCCGATTTTGTTTCCGATAGAAGGCGTCAGGAATAAATTACCTTTAAAAAATTCATCTAAAGAATAACCCTCTACATAGAGCATATTTTTCGTAATACCTGAAAAGCAGGCAGCATTAACAACATTGGGATTAACTATCAAACGGCAATTTTCCGCAAGCCTTCTTGCATAAGGGCTTGCATCACCGGCGAAACCGCCTATAGACGCTCCTATCCCTGTAGGAACTATAAAAGCACCCGTTTTCATACTTTCGATTATAGTATGGAAAGGCTTATATTGCAAAAAATTCTTCTATAGTGTAAAATTAGAAGTATAATTTTAAGGTATTAGAGAGTAAATGGACCTGACAGACATATTTATAAATATTTTTATAATTCTATTTTTATTATTTGTTAACGGTTTTTTTGTAGCAGCGGAATTTTCTCTCGTAAAAGTCAGAAAAACCCGTCTGGAACAGTTGTGCAACGAAGGTAACCGCAACGCAAAAAAAGCCTTGAAACTTGTTAATGACGTTAATAAAATGCTTGCGGCAGCGCAGCTCGGTGTTACAATAGCAAGTATTGCGCTCGGTTGGGTTGCAGAGGCCACTATCGTCCAGCTTATAGAACCTGTTATACGATTTATTACAGGGGCCGGAAACGCTTTAACTGCCCACGTAATTGCTGTTCCGATTTCTTTTGTACTAGTTACATATTTCCATGTACTTCTGGGAGAGCAATTGCCGAAATGCCTTTCTCTTAGGCACCCTGAAACTACGGCTTTACTTGTTTCAACTCCAATGGATATGTTTATAACAATATTCAAACCATTTGTATTACTGCTGGAAATTTCGGGAAATAAAATTCTTTCCGCCTGTCACGCAAATTCAGAAGACGCCTCTCTGGTACATTCCACAGAAGAGCTTGATATGCTTGTCGATGCAAGTTATAACGAAGGTGTGCTGAATGAAACAGAAGCGGAAATGCTCCATAACATGTTCAAATTTTCTGATTTAATGGCAAAACAGGTTATGATTCCGAGAACTGATATGGTTTGTATTCCCAATGATATATCTTATGAAGATTTGAATAAGACAGCTCTTGAAAATCAATATACACGCTATCCTGTCTATGAAGAAAATATTGATAAAATCCTCGGTTTTATCCACGTAAAAGATTTATATAAAATGGCAATGACAAAGGACAATTATTCCATAAAAAAACTTATACGCCCGTTAATGCTTGTACCGGAAACTATGACTCTTGATAATATGATTATAGAGTTCAAAAAACGTCATTGCCAGATTGCAGTCGTAATAGATGAGTTTGGCGGTACTTCCGGACTTATTACGCTGGAAGATGTTCTTGAAGAAATTATCGGCGATGTACAGGATGAATTTGACGAAGATGCAGAAGCTGATATCAGAGAAATCGGCGAAAATACATATATTGCCAACGCAATGATGCGCATTGACGAACTTGTTAAATTTTTTGACCTTAAAGAATCGTTATTTGAAGAAGACGATGTAGATACTATCGCGGGACTTGTTGTAAAATTGCTCGGCAGGATTGCAAATGTCGGTGATACAGTATCTTTTAACGGACTTACGTTTACAGTTACCGAAATAGACGGTGCAAGAGTAACAAAACTACAAATATATAAAGAACCGCCGATTGAAACTGAAGAATCCGAAGAAGCTTAGCCTGATTTACATGTTTTGTAAATATTTGTAAACATTTTCCCTTTTTTTGCAATTTTATTTTACAAATTTACTTTATATAAATATAGTGTATAACATATTCAGGTGAAGGTTAGAATTAATGACATCAGGTTTAGTAATTTCAGCATTTATGCCCTCTATTACATCAAGCGGAATTTTCTCATCAAGAAGAATGGGGAAAGGCGCGGACGCTATGTCTGCAAACAATCCTTTTGTAGGCTTGATGAATTTTGACATTGCAGGCGGACAGATTCTTAATGCAGCAAAAGGAACCGCAAATATTGCAAGAGAAGCTAAGAACTCAGTTGCATCAGGAATCCTAAGCGCTGAAGAATCTATTAAAAATCTTGCTAAAACAGACAAAGTTGTAAACGGCGTGGGAAAAGTTCTTAACTTTACTGCCGATCACATCAACCCGATTATTTGCGCAACAAGTGCCGTAAAAGTTTTAGGCTCTGATAATAAAAAAGAAACTGCTTTCGAAGAAGGGCTTGCTTTGGGTACAATGTTCCTTTCTGAACATATTGCAAAGAAAGCATTCGGTATGCCCAAACTTAAAAATCTTGATAACAACTTAAAAGTCTGTGAAGAAGGCTTATATTCATTCAAGAACGGCAAAAAAGAATTGATTGCGGAAAACGGAAAGTTTAAAGTATTAAACAACAATAAAGTTGCCATAGAAAGAAACGGGTTTTTCTTTAAAAAGCAAGCAGAGGCTCTTGAACAGTATTGCGCTACAAAAAAATTATTCAATAAATCAATCAAGTTCCTTCCCGGAATGCTGAAAGGTATTGCATTTATTACGGCATCAATATGCGGTTACAATTTAGGACTTTCCGCAGCAGATAAAATTCTTGCTATGAGAGAAAAATAAGCCTATCTGTATGCAGTCGGTGAAATTTTCCCGTGTTTTTTATAAAGCGTCTGGAATATTGACTGCGAACGTCTGTAATTGTTTATAGTTGCCTCTAAAGATGCATTTATAGTCCAATATACGACAGGAACAGATATTGCTATTGTAAGAACAGCAATTATAGCATGTTTTATAACCGTCTGAATAATTTTAAAACGCTGTTTAGTAATAGCAATGTCATCCTGCTCTCTCAAAATTTTATTTATCAGATTCTTACGTTCTTTTACGGTCAGGCTGTCTATAAAATCCACATTCTGCGGGTCAATATAAATAACATACTTTGAATATTTAATATTTCCGTCCAAAAAATCCAAACTGTCATTATAACTCTTTTGTTCAGGTGTCAATTTTCTCTCAGTAATTTTTCCGTTTGAAACTTGTTCTATATCTTCAGCCGGAGAGTCAGGAAATGCCGCACTGCTTATTGTATTTGTTTCTTCAGCACTTTCCGAGCCATCCCCCTGAGATTGTTTTTTTAATTTTGCTTTATATTTTTTAATAAAGTTATCATCTACTTCTTTAATTTCTTTTTTTACAGACTTTGAAATTTCTTCTTCGGCTTTAGCATCATTCTGTACAACTTGCGGAACATCACTTTCCGCACTTTGAACAGAATTTTCGGGCGTTACTGCCGGCTCTTCAAAAAGCGTTGTATCATCATTTTGATTAAATCCTGGCTTTGTCTCTGCTTCGCCGCTTAAATTCTTGGCATCCTGGGTAAGTTTTTTTTGCAGCTGCTCAATCAATTCCGGCGAAATATCGTCATTTAATGAGGCAAGTTCATTAATGTCCATTGTGTCTTTATCATTAAATACATCAGCCATTTATAACTCTCTTTTCATTTTTGTTGTATGATATCATTATATATGATATCACGCTATTAAGCAATCATAAGAGAGATGGAAATGGTTATTGATAAAGAAATACTTAAGGATTTAATCAAAAAACTGAATGATGCCAGAATTCTGGTTGTCGGAGATTTAGCTCTTGATGAAATGGTATACGGAGATACAGAAAGAATTTCAAGAGAAGCTCCGGTATTAATTTTGCAGCACACGCACACAAAATTTATTCTGGGCGGGGCATCAAATGCTGCACATAACGTTTCAGAAATAAATAACGGTAAAGTCAGTGTTATTGGTGTTATTGGAGATGATTATCAGGCTCAGGATTTAAAGAATGCTTTTAAAGAAGCAAATATCGACTGTTCTTCTTTAATAACTGATAAAATGCGAAAAACAATCACAAAAACAAGAATTTCCGGCTCCTGTTCTCACTCAATAACCCAGCAGATAGTCCGTATTGACAGGCAGACAAATGCTCCCATATCTAAAGATACGGAAGATAAGATGATTAAAGAAATTGAGAAACTTCTTCCATATTATGATGCAGTTATATTATCAGACTATCATATCGGGACTTTAACGGATAATGTTATACAAACTGTTGTACACACGGCAAAGAAGTATAATAAAAAAGTTATTGTAGATGCTCAAAAAGCTTTGGACAGATATAAAGGTATAACATCCATGACTCCGAATTTGCCCGATACACAAAAGCATGTCGGATTCTATCTAAAAAACAAAGAAGATTTCCTGAAAGCGGGAAATATTCTGCTTGAGCAGTCCGCTGCAGAAGCAGTACTTATTACATGCGGTGCTGACGGTATGGTAGTAGTAGAACCTGATAACAGATATACTCATATCCCTGTTTTTAACAAAGCGGAAGTCTTTGATGTAACAGGTGCCGGAGATACCGTAACTGCCGTATACACACTCGCTCTGGCTATCGGTGCGAAACCTGTTTATGCAGCAATAATCGGAAATATTGCTGCCGGGATTGTAGTCAAACAGTACGGCTGCGCAACAACAAACATTAATGAAATTCTAAGTTCTGTTCCTGAAAAAATAAAGGTAGAGGTTTAAAACGGAGGAGTAATATATGAAAAAATTCAATATTGTAGATATTATTATAGTTTTAGGGGTGGCCACAGCTTTAATTGTCGGAATTATGACCGCTAAACATTTCAGACAAACTGCCGATAAACAAATTGAAGCAACTTCTGCCATTACGTTTCAGGTATTTTTACGCGGTGTGACTGTAACAGGTGAAGAATTCCCGATAAAACCAGATGACAAAACTTTTATTACTATACGTAACGTTCCATATACGGAACTTAACGTCCTTAAAGTATCATCAGAAGCCAGACAAACCGTAGTTGCATCTCAAAAATCAAAAGAACAATATATTCTCGTTAAAGATCCTGCGCAACCTGCCATTTTTGATGCGGTAGTTACAATTACCGATACAGCAAAAATTACAAAAGACGGTGCGGTTGTAGACGGCAACAAAATTAAAATGGGACTCCCCGTTACATTAGAAGGAAAAAATTATAAATTTAACGGAACCATATCAGATGTCAGAGTTTCTTCCGATGTCGAAGTCGAAGATGCAGGTGCCAATAATCTGGTAGGGTAATATGCTTTTAAATAATATTTTATTTTTCTTTCAGAAAATTTTTAGTCCCGTTTATAAAAAAAGCTTTCTTCTGCAAAAAGCCGATTGGAGTATTTTTGTCTGCATACTGCTGGTTATATTTTCTTCCGCGTTTGCACAATCCGATTTTATCGGATACTTTGCAATGTTTGCAATTATACTTACTTTTATAAAGCTGTGCACTAAAGCCGGAGAAAAGATTAATTTCGATTTAGCCGACAAATTTCTGCTTTTATATTTTATAATCGTAATTATTAGTGTGGCCGGCTCTTCATTATTTTACCTCAGCTTGAAAGGTTTTCTCAAAACCGGCACATATTTGGGATTTTATGCTTCTACAGTCATATATTTAAAAGATAACAGAGATAAAATAAAGTATATTTTTGCAGCGATTGCCTTATGTACGGTTTTTGAAAGTATAATTGCATTTTTACAAAATTTTGCCGCTGTTGATGCAATATCCGGCTGGCAAGACACTACAAGACTTAATCCCGAAGAAGTTATGACAAGAGTTTACGGAACACTTAAACCATACAACCCTAACCTGTTTGGCGGCTATCTTCTTGCCTGTCTGCCGGGTTTTATTACTTTACCTAAAAAATGGGGAATACCGTGCTTTTTGGCGGGCATAACAGCTATTGTTCTTACAGGCTGCCGCGGAGCTTATATCGGATGTTTTTTTCAGATTTTAATATTAATCTTTTTCGGTTATAAATATTTGGATAAAAAATACAGAAATTTTTTCACATCTTTTATTGCGCTTGCGGCAGGATTTGTAACAGCTCTCATACTTTCGGTATCCGCGCTCAGAGCCAGAATATTTTCCATATTTGCAATGCGCGCAGACAGTTCTAACTCTTTCAGGTTTAATGTTTATAATTCCTGTATTGATATGTTCAAAGATAACTGGCTTTTGGGAATTGGCGTCGGAAATCAAAATTTCAGGGAAATATACGGTCTTTATATGAAAACAGGATTTGATGCATTAAGCGCATACAACATCTATCTTGAAACCGCAGTAGAAAGCGGCATTTTTGCGCTCGCGGCTTTTCTGGGTTTTATTATTTTAATTATAAAAAAAGCCTTAAAAAATACAAATTCGATATTTATACTGGCTGCATTAATATCAATTGTCGGGATTTTGCTTCATGGAATGGTTGATACAGTGTTCTTCAGACCGCAAATACAATTTATATTTTGGATTATGGCTGCCGTAATAAAGGGAGATTATAGTGAAAAACAGAATTGATTTTTTGAAGGAAGAATTAAATAAATATGCATACAATTACTACGTTTTAGATAATCCGCTTATAAGTGATTTTGAATACGACAAGCTTTTCAGCGAATTAAAAGAAATAGAAGATGCACATCCCGAACTGATTACATCCGACAGCCCGACACAAAGAGTAGGCGGGATTAGTTCAAGCTTCGCAGAAGTAAAACATAAATATCGGCTTTACAGCTTAGATAATACATATAACTATGATGAACTAAAAAAATGGTATGAAAGAGTTTCCAAAGAATGCGGTTATAATGTGGATTTAGTCTGCGAACTAAAAATAGACGGTCTGGCTATAGCTCTGAATTATAAAGACGGAATTTTTATTGAAGGTGCAACACGCGGAGACGGAATTGCGGGAGAAGAAATTACGCAAAATTTGAAAACTATTAAAGCAATTCCCTTAAAACTTTTCCAAAAAGCAGACATTGCTGTTCGCGGGGAAATATATATGCCGATATCGTCTTTTGAAAAATTAAATAAAGAAACCGAAAAACCTTTCGCAAACCCCAGAAATGCGGCAGCTGGTTCGTTAAGGCAGCTTGACAGCACAGTTACGGCAAAAAGAGATTTGTCAATGTTTACATATACCGCGATTATTGAAAAAGCAGAATGCGAACCAAAAACACATTGGGATAGTCTGCAATATATAAAAAAACTCGGTTTTAAAACAAACCCCAATATAAGATTGGTAAGAGATATTGACGGTGCAATCGAGTTCTGCAAAGAATGGGAAAACAAGCGTTTTTCTTTAGACTATGCAACAGACGGAGTTGTTATTAAAGTAAACAATTTTGCCTGCCAGAGAGAACTGGGCTTTACCTCGCGTGCTCCTAAATGGGCAACGGCTTTCAAATTCCCGCCGGAAGAAATTTCAACAAAACTTCTTAATATAGAACTTGGCATCGGCAAAACGGGTGCCGTAACACCGGTTGCCATTTTAGAACCAGTATTACTTGCAGGAAGTACGGTTGCAAGAGCCAGCTTGCATAATTTTGACGAAATTAAACGGCTTGATATCAGAATCGGCGACAGAGTCCTTATAAAAAAAGCTGCCGAAATTATACCTAAAGTAATAAAAATTGTAGAAACTCCCGAGCATGAACAACTGCCTGTATACGAACCTCCCGCCTATTGTCCCGAATGCGGTTATAAACTTGAAACAAGAGAAGGAGAGGTTAATCTATACTGTGTAAATGAGAAATGCCCGTCTGTATTAAAGGCAAAACTTGAATACTGGGTTTCAAAAGAAGCAATGAATATTGATTTCATAGGTCCTTCTGTTATTTCACAGCTTTTTGCGCTAAATCTTGTAAAAGCCCCGCAGGATTTTTATAAACTTACGGAAGCAGACTTCTTAAAACTTGATTTGGTAAAAGAGAAATCTGCATCAAACATGTATAATTCAATTCAGTCAAGTAAATCACAGCCATTATCACGTTTTATCACGGCACTTTCCATTAGGCATGTCGGAAAAGAAACCGCCGAAATCCTGACAGGTGCTTTCCCTACATTAGAAACTCTTATGTCTGCAAATAAAGATGCTCTGGCTGAAACAGAAGGCATTGGAGAAAAAATAGCACAAAGCATTTATGAATTCTTCCATAACGAAGAAAACAAAAAAATGCTTGAAGAATTTAAAAAACTGGGGTTTGTATTTGAAAATAGGAATCTGAAACGTACTGCGGAACTGGCCGGAAACACTTTTGTTCTAACCGGAACTTTACAAACAATGACAAGAGATGAAGCTGGTGATAAAATTAAAGCAAAAGGAGGGAAAGTTTCTTCTTCAGTATCAAAGAAAACATCTTACGTTATTGCGGGTGAAAATCCGGGTTCTAAATTAGACAAAGCAAAAGATTTAGGTGTTATAATATTAAATGAGCAAGATTTTCTGAAAATGATAGGTGAATAATTATGAAAAAAAATCTTAATATAATTCAGATACGAGGGATTAGAGGACTTATTATAGTCGGACTTATTATTTGCTGCCTGGCGGCCGGTTTTATTGTTTTCCCGGGCTGGGCTGCTATGAGCATATGGAATTTTACGGTTAAATTCTATCCGCAAATACCTTCTATCGGGCTGTTTCAAGGGATTTTACTCTGGGGAATTGCGGTTGCTTCATATTTTACATTCAGAAAAGAAAAGCTGGTTGTTTGTATGCGCACTCCGCAGGGTTTAAACGAGGATGAATTAAAAGCCGTTTTTGCTGACATAAAAAAACAGGCACAAGATGACAAAATTCTGCAGGCAATGCTTAAAGCAAGAGAAGCAGAGCTTAAAATAAAAGAAGATAATAACTCTAAACAAGAACGCGATATAAAATAACTTTGCGTATTTAAATATTTGTTCTATTATAGAAAAGTAACTTGAGGAATAAGAGGAGTATAACTAATGAAGAAATTATTGACGTGTTTGGCTTTATCGACAGTGCTGTTATCGGGCTGTACATTTATGCAAAAATCCGAAGGAATTATTAAAGTAAATGATACGGTAATTACGCAATCCGAATTTGATAAAGCATTTGACAGCAGTATAGATAAATCTTTTTTAAAGGCATTCGGCGGTTCAAAAAACTTTTTAAAATCCGATGAAAACCCGATGTACAATATTTTTAAAGAAAAAATCGTCAATGAATTAATTGTGAAAGCCCTTCTTGAAGAAGAAATTGCAAAAAGAGGAATTACTGCAACTCAAGAAGATGTCCAGAATGAACTTAAAACAATCATTGATAAGGTTGGCTCCAAAGAAGAACTCAACAAACTTCTAAAACAAAGAGAAATTTCAAATGCACAATTTACGGAAGATTTGAAAACTCAAATTAAAATAAGAAAACTTGTTAATTCATTGGAAAAAATCAATATATCTGATAATGATGCAGAAAAATATTATAATACCCACAAAGCGGAGTTTACACACGGAGAACAGGTAAGAGCTTCTCACATTTTGATTTCCGCAAATACTATAGAATTAATTCAACAAATAAAGGCTAAAAATCCGGATATAGATCCTACGGAATTAAATAAAAAAGTCGAAGAACGGCTTGCAGCCCAAAAAGCGAAAGCAGAATACGTTCTTGCGCAGGTAAAACAAAATCCCGACAATTTTGAGAAAATTGCACAAAAAGAATCTGATGACAAAGCCAGTGCGGAACGCGGCGGGGAGTTAGGTTTCTTCCCTAAAGAAGCTATGGTGCCTGAATTTTCAAAAGTTGCATTTTCTATAAAACCAAACACTATAAGCGACCTGGTAAAATCTCCATATGGATATCACATTATAAAAGTAACGGACAGAATTGAACCCGGCACAACACCTTACGCAAAGGTCAAAGATGAAATCAAGTTTTATCTTGAAACACAGAAACAAATTGAAGTTCTTAAAAAGTTTACAAATGGTTTGATGAAAAATGCCAAGATAGAATATCTTAATGATTCATTTAATCCTCAAAAAGCCGCTAAACTTGTAAAACCGGCAGAAACTCCCGCAAAGAAATAGTTTATGGTATAATTTATACAAAAGGAGATATGTATGAATACAGCAACTATTATCGGACGTGCGGGACAGGATGCGGAAATTAAATATTTTGAATCAGGCAAAGTTAAAACAACTTTCTCTCTCGCTGTTGGCAGGTGGGATTCCAAGACAAAAGAAGAAGTAACCGACTGGTATAATATAGAAGTTTGGGATAAACAAGCGGAATTTGCGGGCGAATACATAAAAAAAGGCCGTCAGGTTGTCGTAGACGGAAGAATTTCTATAAGTAAATGGACAGACCAGACAGGAGAAGAAAGAGAAAGATTTCTCATAGTCGCAAACAATGTAAGATTACTGGGTTCAAAAAGAGACGCTGAGCAATGATACTTTCTGATATAGCAGGGATAATTGCAGATGATTTGACAGGGGCAAACGATACTGCTCTTCAGTTTCATGTAAAAGGAGCAAATACAAAAATCCTTTTGGATAGCGAATGTATTCCTCAAGAGAAAGATGCTGAAGTTTGGGCACTTTCGAGCGAGTCAAGAAATTGTGAACCCAAGGAGGCTGTTTTCAGGGTTGAAAAAGCGGTAAAAGCTTTTGTTGAGAATTTTTCTTTCGATTATTTCTACAAAAAAATAGATTCAACTTTGCGCGGACATATAGCTCTAGAGACATTAACCATGCTTGACATCTTAGGCTATGATGCCGGAATTATTATACCCGCATTCCCGCAAGAAGGAAGAATCACTGTCGGCGGCTATCATCTGCTAAAAGGTGTTCCAATCGGACGTACTGAAATAGCGATGGATCCGCATTCGCCGATATTAGAATCTCATGTTCCGACACTTTTACGCTCTCAATTAGAGGAAAATCAAAAAGATTTTGTCGGAACAATTGACTTAAAAACGGTTATGAATGGTGCCGGCCCGATTCTTATAAAAATTAATGATCTAATAAAAGAAGGGAAAAAGCTTATTGTAGCCGATGCGACTTCTATAACCGATATTGAGCAGATTGCTCTTGCTATAAAAAAATGTGATAAAAAGATTTTACCGGCCGGAACGGCTGCAGGTGCACAAGTTCTTGCAAAACACTGGCTAGCAGGTATTGAGAGAGAACGAGAACCGTTAAAACTGGAAAAATTACCTAAATTTATTGTCTCCGGGACGGCAACACATATAACTGCGGAACAAATTGAGAAACTTGAAAACTCAGATGATATAGAAAATGTTAATTTTATTCCGCTGGAAACGAAAGATATTTTAAACGGAGTAAAAGAAGAGCTTACAGAAAGAATTGTAACAAATTTAAGAAGCGGAATAACGGTTGTTGTACATACCTCGCATTTAATTACGAATTTTGATGGCTTTTCGGAAGATTCCTTTAATGCAGAACTTACAAAAGAAAAACTTTCGGGACTTATAACGGATTATCTGGCTGCACTTGCGGAAAAGGTTTTATCCGAAATAAATGTTATTTTAATCACTCTTGGCGGCGAAACTTCGTATAAATGCTGTAAAGCAATATCTTCAAATGAACTTCGGATTATTGACGAAGCTGCACCGGCAATATCTTTATGTTTAGACATTAACAAACACTGGATTGTTACTAAATCAGGCAATCTCGGAACAACAAAAACTCTTATAGATATACTGGATTATTTAAAATATCATGAACAAATATGCGAATAAAATTGCAATAACAACGGGGGATCCCAACGGTATCGGAGCAGAAATTACAATCAAAGCTCTGAACCTTTTAAACCTGCCTACCAGAGACATTATAATTATTTCAAACTCAAAAATCCTCAATACTTACGGAAGAATTAACAATAATTATGAATTAATTGAACTAGATTACTCGCCCAAAGTGGTACCTGGAGAAGTTTCCGCACAGGCAGGAGATTTTGCATACCGTGCATTGGAAAAAGCCTGCGAAATAAGACCAAAATTTATTGTAACCGCTCCTACATCCAAAGAAGCAATGAACCTTGCAGGACATCATTTTAACGGGCAGACGGAAGTGCTTGAGAGATTTCTTGCACATGACGGACAAAAAGCGGAAATGCTTTTTGTATCGAAAGATTTCAGAGTGCTTTTACTGACACGGCATTGTCCGCTTAAAGAAGTAAGACTGACAAAAGAGATTATAATAGAAAAAGTTGAAAGATTAAGAAGTTATTTTCAAAATAAGCTATTTATTAAAAAACCTTCTTTTGCGCTGTGTGCACTAAATCCGCATGCCGGAGAAAACGGACTTATCGGCGAAGAAGAAGAAACGGTAATGATTCCCGCAATAGAAGCTCTAAGAAACAGAGGAATAAATATTACAAACCCGCTGCCGGCAGATACATTGTTTATCGGAGGTGTACAAAAATATATAAAAGGTGAAAAACTGCCATACGATTGTTATATAGCCTGTTATCACGATCAAGGGCTAATCCCGATTAAAGCTGCCGCTTCCGAAAAAACAGTTAATATGACAATTGGACTTGACATATTGAGAACATCACCCAGCCACGGAACCGCATTTGATATTGCAGGGAAAAATGTTGCCAACCCAGAATCAATGATGGAGGCAATTAAAAGCTGTATGTATTAGCCATGCGGATATATTTTGTAATTCAAGCAATCAATTCTTGCATTATCAATCGAAATTTCGTCAATTTTAATATTGTTTTTCCATAAAATATAAGAAAGAGAAGCCTGATCACGAGAAGAATATTTGTGAATCATTTCCCACCATTCTTCCATAATTTTTGTTGTTTGATGATGTTTTCTATATATAATATTTGTTTCGTTAAGCCCGTATTTTTCAGGCATATTCTCAGAGCGTAAAAATTCTTCCTGTTTTTTTAGTATGGCATAAAGCTTTGGATAAACTTGCATAGCAGTTTTAATTTCTTCATAAACATCATTTCTGCAATAATGACGCGGAATTGCGAGAATTTTTCTTTGTATATCTTCAAAAATCTTTGGTGTCAAAATTTCTACGTTACCGTCAAGCCAAACGCTTTCTTCATATTCGGGAAAAAGAACATGCGGATGTGTTTTATGCCATCTTGCATTTTTTACATTATCAAGTTTATCAAAAACAAGCGGTCTTATTTCCCATTCTCCGAAACGTTTTAATCCGAGCAGAAATTTATTATCGGTAAAACACACATAGTTAGAATCTTTGTATTTTTGTATAAGAGGAAATGCGTCGCTTTTCCCTGTAATGCACGTATATATAACTCTATTCTTATTTTTGATTTTATAAAATTTGAGGTTCAACAGAGTTAAAAATCTGCTTTCATACAAAAAGCGATGCAGCCTGTATATTTTGTAGATTAAAAATCTTGAAAACGGGCCAAAACAATTGGAAATTGTATCCTTTAAGCCTCTGCGAAAAGTATAATCTTCTTTATTAAAAAACTCGCCCCACCTTTTATATAAAATTTTATTATGTTCGGCTGTTAAACGTAACGAGTTTGATTTAAAACTTTTATGTCTTAAATGTTTTACATATAAATTATCTATCAGAACACATTTACCGCCTTTAGATTTTATTCTTTGACATAAATCGACCTCTTCGCAATAACCGGGTGAATAAATTTCATCAAAAAGTCCGTATTTATCAACAAAACTCTTTCTTATACAAAAACAAAAACCTTCAGCATTAAATATTTCCGGATATACGGGTTTATTTTTTAAAATTATTTTATTCATGATTTTAAGCGGGAAAATTTGCGGAATCCAGCAGCTAGCACTGTTAGAAGATATAGGAGAGGCAGCGGTAATTCCGGTATCAAAGCACTTTATTACGGCATCACAAAAATGGGCACATATTTCCGTATCGCTGTTCAGAAAAATAAGAATTTCCCCTGCAGCATACTCTACACCTCTGTTACAAGATTTCAGATACCCCTCATTTTTCTCATTTCGTATAAATTTTACATTTGGAGGAAGCTTTATAAGTTTTGACGAGGCATCATCAATAACTATTACTTCCCCAAGCTCAAAATCAAAATATTTCTCAATACTTTTTATACATTTCCTGAATTCTTTAAACGCATTATAAAGCGGGATTATAAGAGAAATTTTTTTATTCATAAGCTTCTCTTATAGATTTATTAAAATCAGGTCTTAAAATACCTTTTTCGGTAATTATTCCAGTAATAAGCTCGTGAGGCGTAACATCAAAACCTGGATTTATAATATTAACGCCCTTGAGCGGACAGACAGGTTTACCGTTTATATGAGTAACTTCATCGTGTGAACGTTCTTCTATCGGTATTTCTGCACCTGATTTTATGGAAATATCAATTGTTGACAGAGGTGCAGCCACATAAAACGGTATATTATGGTATTTAGCGGCAATAGCAACCGTATATGTTCCGATTTTATTGGCAGTATCGCCGTTAGCTGCAATTCTGTCAGCGCCGACTACAACCATATCAATCATTCTTTTTTTCATAAAATATGAGCACATACCGTCAGTGATAAGAGTAACAGGAATTCCGTCCATAGCAAGTTCAAAAGTCGTAATCCTGGCACCTTGCTGGCGCGGGCGGGTTTCATCCGCAAAAACCTGAACAGTATTATCTTTTGCGTATGCAGAACGTACTACCCCGAGGGCTGTGCCGTATCCTACCGTAGCTAAAGCTCCGGCATTACAATGTGTAAGGATAGTGGCGCCCTTCGGCACCACTTCCGCACCATAATCACCGATTTTCTTATTTATTTCTATATCTTCATTTTCAAGCTTTATTGCATTTTGTTTAAGCTCTTCTATGATACCGTTAATATCAGCATTTGAAGATTTAATTAATTCTATTTGCTTATCAACTGCCCACATAAGATTAACGGCAGTCGGACGTGAAGTTTTCATATACCCGGCTTTTTCAATCAGTTTTTTAATAAATTCTGCACGGTCAGAAGTTTCTTTTGCAAGTTCCTGCGCGAAAAGAATAACTCCATGCGCACCAGCGATTCCAATTGCCGGAGCTCCTCTTACAATCATATTCCTGATTGCATCAAACATTTCCTGTCCGCCGGTAATATTCACAAACTTATATTCATAAGGAATAACAGTCTGATCCACCATTTTGGAGTATGTATCCACCCATTCTATAGTCTTAATCCTTGATTGAAATTCCATTTTTACCTCACAATAGTTATTTAATTTCAAAATCTACGCTCGTATTTTCATTATTTTCTTTCTTTATTCCGGTTATAAGTTCATAAACATATGCTGTTACCAGCCCAGTAAACCCGTTAAATAATGCACTGATTCCGGCCATTAAAATCATCAGCAAAATCATAACAATAAAAGAGCCAAAGCTTCCGAGAAAAAACCTTAAAAAGCCTTGTGTATAGGAAGGTATCAGCCAGCCAAGCAGCATGCTGACAGGTGCATACACGACGGAGAACGCCAAAAATGACACAAAACCTATTACCGCTCCGAAAACACATCCTTCTCTAACGCTGATTATACCTATTAAATCATTCTGTTTTAAATATGCCAGCACAAAAGCTGACAGGCACAGTATTAAAACCATAAAACTTAAAAAACTGACATAAGGGACTATTGTAACAAGTCCGAGAATCACTCCGGCAAATGCACTTAATATTGACAATTGTTTTAAAAGTAATAAATTCATAATTTCTCCTTATTCAGCAGATATATATCCTCTTAAAGCCGTATGAGCGGCGATATATGGCGAAGCCAGATAAATAAATCCTTTTGTATTTCCCATTCTTCCCTGAAAATTTCTGTTCTGCGTTGCAAGACAGACTTCCCCATCTCCTAATATTCCTGCGTGAACTCCAACGCAAGGCCCGCAGCCGGGTGCAAGAATTACTGCATTTGCATCAACAAAAATATCAATCAGTCCTTCTTTGAGAGCTTGTTTAAATATATCTTTTGAAGCGGGAGAAATCAGCATTCTAACATCGGGATGAACTTTTTTACCTTTAAGAATTTCCGCCGCAATCCTCAAATCTTCTATCCTGCCGTTTGTACAGGTTCCTATATAAACCTGATTTACTTTTACCTTACCGAGCCCGGATACAGGCTTTGTATTATCAACGGTATGCGGACAAGAAACCGTAAACGGAACTTCTTCCGCATCTATTTTAATAATTCTTTCATATTCGGCATCAGCATCGGGCAGAATTTGTCTGAATTTATCCTCTCTTCCTCTTGAACGGAGAAATTCCTTTGTTTTATCATCCGCAATGAACAATCCGCATTTTGCTCCCGCTTCTACAGCCATATTGGCAAGCGTAAATCTTTCCGACATGGACATATTTTCTATTGTATCTCCCGTAAACTCAAGAGCTTTATAAGTAGCTCCGTCCGCTCCTATCATACCGATTAGATAAAGCATTAAATCTTTTGAACAAACACCCGTCCGGAAATTTCCGTTTACTTCTATTTTAAAGGTTGCGGGAACTTTCAGCCATGTTTTTCCGAGAGCCATGGCAACAGCAATATCCGTAGAGCCCATGCCTGTGGCAAAAGCTCCGAGGGCACCTGATGTACATGTATGAGAATCTGCCCCGACGAGTATTTCTCCGGGATTGACATAACTCTCTATAAGTCTTTGATGACAAACTCCGGCACCTACATCAGATAATACGGCCCCGTATTCTTTATGAAATTCCCGTAAAACCATATGTGTATTCGAAAGCTCTTTTCTCGGGCTCGGGGAGGCATGGTCAATAAATAATATAGTTCTTTCCGGATTATTTAAATTTTTTTTGCCCAGTTTTTTGAATTCCTGAACTGTTAAAGGGCCGGTACCGTCCTGAACTGCAGTTACGTCGACCTTAGAAATAACCAGCTCTCCTGCGTGAACCGCCCTGCCTGCGTGTTCGGAAATTATTTTTTCTGCAAGTGTCAAACCCATAATTTACTCCCCCGTTTTTCTTATTTTATCACAATAAAACCATTTTTATTATATTATTAAGAAAAGGAGAGTTAAAAAAAGGGAGGCTTAGAATGAATAAGTGGAAATTGCTTTTATTGGGCATTTTTTGTTTATTTCTGGCATGTCTTTCAACAAACTATGACTACGACCTTTTTGCCCGTCTAATTGTAGGAGAGCGTTTTGTAGAACAAGGAATTCTTCCGTTTCAAGACTTTTTATCATACACGCCTACACATCCCTGGTATGACCATGAATGGGGCTCCGGCGTTTTATTTTATATAGTACTGAAATATTTAGGGAATTTCGGTATTGTATTACTTCAGGCAGTATTGATGTTTTTTACCTCATTTTTTGTTATAAAAACACAAAAACTTCAAAGACATTCATATCCTGTGTTACTCATATTTATGACAATTTTTCTTGCACTGTTTTTCAAGATGAATTCGTCGTTAATAAGATGCCAGCTTTTCAGTTTTATGTTTTTCGGCATGTTTTTATATATTCTTGAAAAACACAGAAAACAGGGTTCAAAGCTGATATGGCTTATTCCTCCGCTTACGGTAATATGGAACAATCTGCACGGTGGTGTCGTATCAGGTCTCGGCCTTGTATTTATGTACTTTATCGGAAGCCTGTTTGAGAAAAAGGATTGGAAAAAATATCTTAGCGTCCTGCTGGTATCAATACCGCTTCTTATAATTAACCCGTACGGATACAAATATTTAAACTTTCTTTTTTCCGCCGCAACTATGCATAGAAAATACATAACCGAATGGTGGAATATATTGGCAGGCAATCATTTAAAGAATTATTTTCTGCCCATTTTTTTTGTAATTTCCGGTCTTGCTTTAAGTTTCAGAAAACGAAAATTTGATATTACAAAAACTATCGTTCTCGCAGTTACGTTATATATGGGTTTAATGCACATAAAACTGCTTTCTCTCTCATTAATTGCAGCAGGTGCGCTGTGCGGTAATGATATTTTAAGAATTTTCCGCGGAAAAATCTTAAGAAGAGTTGAGAAATCGCTTTGTCCCGTCATTATTTTATGTGCGCTTTTAATACCTTTATATTCACCTGCAGTTCCGCGGGCTGATTTCTCAAAATTCCCGTTAAAAGAAGTCGAATTTTTGAAAATCAATAATATCAAAGGCAATATTGTTACACCTTTTGCATTCGGAAGCTACGTTTCTTATAAACTGTATCCCGGCAATCTTATATATATGGATGGCAGATATGAAGAAGTGTATAATGATAAAGAATTTTTAACGCTGCGGGATTATGAGCTTGCGGAAAATAACTGGCAGGATATTGTTAACAATTATCCGACAGAAATTCTGATGCCTTTAAAGACTGTTGATATATACAAAGTTTTGAAAAACGACACCGGCTGGGTTGAAATATATACAGGGCCTCTCTGCGGGATTTTTGTCAAACAAAATTATAAAATTTCACAAAACATGCTTGCACCTTCCGATGATATTAATTACTATAGAGAAGGGATGTTTAAAACAAGTATAAACAAAACTGCGGAGGACAAATGGAGTCATTAAAATATACCTGCCTTTTCGGGGGCGGCGCAATAAGGGGAATGGCATATATAGGCACGATTAGGGCTCTTGAGGAACTTTGCGTCGAATACGATATGATAGGCGGTTCGTCTGTCGGTTCAATTATGGCGGCACTTCTTGCCTGCGGATATAAATCCTATGAGCTGGAGAATCTTTTTATGAAAGTTAATTTTGATCTCTTTAAAGACATCCACCTCGGAATAGGCAAACCTTTTGCGTTAAGCAAAGGAGAAATTTTTCTGGACTGGCTGAACGAACTCCTTTCAAATAAAATTGAAAATGTAAAAGGCCGGAATATAAGATTCAAAGATTTAGAAAAAAATCTTGTAATAATAACAACGGATTTGACAAAATTTAGCTGTCAGGAATTTTCTAAAGCTGTAACGCCGGAATTTGAAGTGGCACAGGCAATAAAAATTTCTTCGAGCATGCCGGGGTTAATGGCCCCTTACAAGTACAAAGACTCTTATCTTGTAGACGGGGATTTGCAGAAAGCTTCTCCTATGTGGAGACTTTCGGATACTGTTAATAATTGTGAGAGCAGGATTTTAGAATTCAGGCTGGAGGGAGATTACAGTAAAGATGAAAAAAATCCTATTTCATATATTAACACTATATACAGTTGTGTAACGGATGTCGCAACTGATTTTGTAACAGAGCTGTACGGTAAAAATGACAGATTTGACTGCATCAGAATAAATACCGGAGATATCTTTTTTGCGGATTTTAACCTTAATAAAGATGCCCGAAGAAATCTGATTGAAATAGGCTACAAGCAGACAATGAATTATTTTAAAAAAGTTCTGCCCGCTAAAAAGCAGAAGCTTGCGGAAGTTTACTCGCTTCTGCTCTCATATCTTAAAAAAGCTCTTAAAGGCCTGAAGGCTAATAATGTAGAAGACGTTCAATGGTGGTTCGGCGATATATTCACAGTTATGTGCGAAAACAAGGAAATAATAGATCCTCTGATTTACAATAAAATAGTTGATATGAAAAACGATCTTTCTAAAGGAAGTACGACTGTTTTATTTTTCCATACGTGTTTTAAAGGCGGGAAACGGCTGGAGGCTTGCATGAAAGATTTAATATATACAGTAAACAGCCGCGTAACAGACTTGAAGTTATATATGCAGAAATCAGGTTTGGAAGTTTAGCGTACCCTCAAATTTGGGCATTAATATTATATTTCATTTATAAGAAGCAGCTATGAAATATTTTTATACTGTTATGCCGGATTCATCACCGTTTACAAATTCCGGACCGGAATGGAATAGCTTTGTGCCCTTATTGTGTCATGCGGCCAGTTTGGCAGACAGGGTGCAGATTTTATCTAACCCGTTATATCCACCCTATATTTACCCCTATATTTACCCCCCTCCCGCCTAAACCAAACCGGCGGGAAGTAAACTTCCCGCCGGTTGAAATATGTACTTAACCTAATATATCTTCCAAATCGCCTAAGATACCTTCGTGGCTACCACCACAGTTGCATTCACAAGTTACTTTACCTGTAATATCAACCGTTACATTATGATCTTTAATTGCAGCCAGAATTTCGTCAAGTTTTGACATTAATGCTGTATCATCATAAGTTGAATCCTTAATGTTATTAAGAATATTGATAATTGTATCCATTTTACTCAAGATTTCCTTGTCATTTGCTGTTGAAATATTCTTAAATTCATTTAATGCATTCAAAATAGCTTCTGTTGTAGCATCACCCTTATTCATCTGGGCAAGGATTTCATTTTTTGCCCTTTCGATTGTCAGATTGATGACATCCATTTTTCCGTCAATATCTTCAAGCAAACCGTTATTCTTAGAAGTCAATTCTAACAGCTCACTCAACATTTTTTCAAGAGATGAGAGGTCTACATTACCAGAACCGCCGCCTTCAATCTTGATATTGGCAATCGCATCAATAATAGCTTTTGCACTCTCTTGTTGATTTGCGTCCATAGTATCCAGTTTTGCAAGAACCTTATCAAGCAATGCCATAATTGCTTTACCGTCATTAGAGCTGTTATTTGCAACTTCCAAGATTTGGGTTAATTTACCTGATATATCAACTCCGAACTTATTAATTGCCTCAAGAATTTTATTACCAAGCTCTTTACCGTCTTCGCCGTATTTTTGAATATTATTGTCAATTTTTGCAAGTAACTGAGCAATTGCATCCAACTTAGCAGAATCCTTGCCGATTGCTTCCAAGATGGCTGTTAAGGATTCAGAAGCTTGTGCTCCCAACTGTGCCAACATTTTCAGTACTTTTTGTTGGAATTTTTCATCCTGATTTTGAATTTTCGCCAATAACTGAGCGATTGCGTCAAGTTTTGCAGAATCATTGCCAATTGCTTCCAAGATATCATTTAAGGATGCACCAAATTCTTTACCAAATCTAGCCAACATATTCAATACATTTTGTTGGAATTGTTCATCCTGATTTTGCATTTTTGCAAGTAACTGAGCAATTGCATCCAACTTAGCAGAATCATTGCCGATTGCATCCAAAATGGCAGTTAATGAGTCTGTAACCTGTATACCCAACTGTGCCAACATTTCCAGTACTTTTTGTTGGAATTTTTCGTCTTGATTTTGAATTTTTGCTAATAACTGAGCAATTGCATCAAGCTTAGTCGAGTCATTTTGCATAGCTTCCATAAGTTTATTAAATTGTTCTGCAGAGACATCACCAAATTTTATAAACATATTCAAGACTTTATTTTGGAACTCTGCATCTTGGTTCTGCATTTTATTTAACAATTCTATCATTGTGTCCAGTTTTCCCAGATCACCTTTTACCGCAGCCAGAAGATTTACTATAGTCTTTATATCATAACCTTGCGTTGTCATTAAATTTAAAACTTTATCTTGGAATTCCGTATCATTTGATACTTGAACATTGAATGCATTGAGCAATTCCGCCAAATAATTTATTATCTCTTCATTACTATAAGCATCATCTTGAAGTTTTTCTAGAATTTCAGCTATAAACTCCAATGTCAAAACCTGATTATTGTTTTGTTCTCCCAATGCTTTAAGAATCTTATCTAAATATGGCTTTAAAAATGATATTAAAGCTTCCCTATCTTGTCCAAGGACATCAACTAATTTATCAATATCAATCTCGTTAACTGTACTTTCTACAGTTACATCTATATCTAGATCAACATCATTTCCAAAACTAATATCCGAATTATCGTAAAATTCAGGCTCTTCAGGTGTACAACTTGCAAGAGCTATAACCGCAGCTCCGAGCAAAACAAGACCTTTTCCAAAACCCGCTTTATTC
>CALUPJ010000133.1 GCA_944322555.1 Candidatus Gastranaerophilales bacterium
CATCCAAATTTTCAGCCGCTGTACCTTTCCTTATGGAATAAGGGAATGTGTGAATTTGGCTCAATTTTGATTTTTTTAAATTTTCAACCGTTATTGCGAAGTCCTCTTCCGTTTCTCCGGCAAAACCGGCTATTATGTCACTTCCTAAAAAAGGGCGCTCAAAGCGGGATACAATATCTTCAATCTGATCAAGATAAAACTCTGCATCGTAATGTCTGTTCATCCGTTTTAAGGTTCTGTTACAAGCAGATTGCAGAGAAAGGTGAAAATGAGGGCAGAATTTTTCGCTTCTTTCCAGAAAACTTAATAGCCTGGGCGTTATTTCAAGCGGATTCAATGAGCCCAGCCTGTATCTCGGAATTTGAGTTTTTGTCTCAATATCTTTTAAAAGGTCTAACAGTTCTTTGTCGAAATCTTTTCCCCAGAGGCCTATATGAATACCTGTGAGTATAACTTCTTTGTAGCCGAGAGAAGCATATCTGTTAATCTCTTGTGTTATATAATCAGAATCCGCACTTCTTGACTTGCCGCGCCCGAAAGGAATTATACAGTATGAGCACCTGTTATCACACCCGTCTTGAATTTTCAGGCTTATACGCGTTTTAGTGCTGTCATCCAGACAAACTTTATAAAATTTACTTTCCGACATTAAATCTTTTACGGCATATTCAATATCATCCTTAAGAAAATCCGCCAAAGTAAACTTATCTTCATTTCCGTAGACATAATCTATATACGGTTCTTTAAGCAGCTTTTCTTTTTCAATCTGAGCAATACATCCGGTTAAAACCGTTTTCATACCTAACGAGCGGGCATGCCTTAAAAGATACATTGCCTCATTGTCGCTTTTATGCGTTACTGAGCAGGAATTAAGAATGTAAAAGTCGGCATCTTCAAGCCTGGCAGCCTCCTTAAACCCGTTTGCAGCCAGGTTCTGAGCAACAATTTGTCCTTCAAACTGATTGGATTTACAACCCATACTTTTCAGGTAAAACTTTTTCATAGCTCTAGAATTTTAGCATGAAAACCTTTGCAAAAAAATACACGTAACTAGTACTTTTCTTCGTCTTTTTCGTTCTCTTTATCTAATAAATAACCGATAGCGGTTGTAACTGCGGTATATACCAGCCCGATTCCAAGAGCTGCACTTCCTGCAGCTGTAACACCGAGTATTGCTGTTAATGCCCCGATACCGCCTATAATTTTAGTGAGCGGTTTACCCTGAAAAGCAGGGGAAACCGGCTCCGGTTTTGTCGTACCCGTAACTTCTCCTAATACCTTTGTTTTTAAATGGCGGTTTGTATAATACGCATTGCTAACCGGATTGATTCTCATTATAAACTCCTTTTAATACACACAATAATTCTTTTTCAAGATTCTAACAAAATTATAAACACATGTCAATTAGACTCTGCCATACATATCCTCATATCTTATAATATCTTCTTCTATCAACAAATCCCCCTTTTGAACCTCTATAACTTTTACGACATTTTCATAAGGATTTTGCAAAGAGTGTATAGCCTTAACAGGAATATCAACGCTATGTCCGGGACTTAAAATCAATTCTTTACCTTCCAGCACTACTTTTGCGGTTCCTTCCAGAACAACCCAGTGTTCGCTCCTGTGATTATGAGACTGTACGGAAAGTTTTTGTCCCGGATTGACTTGAATCATCTTTGTTAAAAAGCCGTTACCCTGTGCCAGAACCGTATAATATCCCCAGGGTCTGTATACGGTTTTGTGTATAAGATGAGTATTATCATTTTGTTTTTTTAATATATCAAAAATCTTTTTTACATCCTGCGTTCTGTCACTTTTGCATGCCAGAACAGCATCTTCGGTTTCTACAATAACAGTATCCTCTAGCCCTATTGTTGCAACAAGTTTTGATGATGAATACATAAGTGAATTTCTGGAACCTTCATCCAAAATATGCCCTATTTTAACATTTCCGTCCTTATCTTTCGGATGTACATCATAGACAGATTTCCAGCTTCCCAGATCCTTCCAGTCAGTTTCCAGCTTTAACAAAGCAATTTTATCGGATTTTTCCATTACTGCATAGTCTATTGAAATGTTGGGCATTTTATCAAATTCCGTAAACGGAATTTCCTCAGACTCGGAGAAATCAAAATTTGCAAGACAGGAATATATTTCCGGAGAATATTTTGCCAGTTCTTCAAGTAATACAGAAGCTTTAAACATGAAAATACCGCTGTTCCAAAAATAATTTCCTGCTTCGACATATTTTTCAGCAAGTTTTGAATCCGGTTTTTCGACAAATTTATTGACTTTAAAACCTCTTTCAATATGTGTATCCGAAATGTCGATATACCCGTATCCAGTTTCGGGATAAGAAGGTTTTATACCGAATGTAACTATATACCCCCTTTCTGCGATATTTTCCCCGCTGCGTACAGTTTCCGCAAATTTTTTTGTGTCACTTATCAAATGATCGGAAGGAACTGTAAGAATAACCGGATCTATATTATATTTTTCAATAATAAACTTAGCTGCCAGTGCTATTGCAGGTGCAGTATTTTTTGAAATAGGCTCAGATAAAATAACAGGATTGTCACATAATTTTGAAAGCTGATATCTTACATTGGATACATGTTTCACTCCTGTCATGCTTATTATGTTTGAATCTGGCATACATTCCAACAATCTCTCAAACGTAGCTTGAAGCAAACTCTCCGAATTTTGAATATTTATTAACTGTTTTGGATAAAGCTCTCTTGAAAGAGGCCAAAGTCTGCTTCCCGAACCGCCCGCTAAAATCAAACCGAACATTTATACACCTCCCAAAGAAAACTGCATTTCATAAAGATATTTATATCTGCCGTCAGGCTTACTTATAAGCTCGTCATGCGTCCCTAATTCAACAAGCTCGCCTTCATTGAGTACGGCTATTCTGTCGGCATTATGAATTGTTGAAAGTCTGTGTGCAATAACAAAGACGGTTTTGTTTCTCATTAAGTTATCCAGAGCTTTTTGAACAATAGCTTCAGATTCGTTATCCAAAGCGGAAGTTGCCTCATCCAAAATAACAATGGGTGCATTTTTAATCAAGGCTCTTGCAATTGCGACCCTTTGTCTCTGTCCGCCTGAAAGAGATGCGCCCCGCTCACCAACAATTGTATTTATTCCATCAGGCAGAGTTCCGACAAACTCATCCAAATGTGATAATTTTATAGTCTCTGCAAGCTCTTCTTCAGTTGCATCCGGTTTCCCCATTAAGATATTTTCTTTTATACTTCCGGTAAAAAGGTAATTATCTTGAAAAACAAAAGAAATATTATTTCTCAAACTGACAATATCAAGATTTCTTATATCTTCGCCATTAATTTTTACAGAACCTGAGGTTATATCGTAAAATCGCGGTAAAAGACTTACTACCGTTGATTTCCCTCCGCCTGAATTTCCGACGAGTGCAATTGTCTCATTTGCAGCGACTTGCAGACTAAAATTTTTCAAAACCGGCTGCTCTTCTTCATACTCGAACCATACATGCGAAAATTCTATACCCGAACCGACACAATCAAGCTTCTTTGCATTCGGTTTATTCTTAATTTCGGGCATTAAGTCAAACAATTCAAACACCCTTGCTATGGAAACAAATGTGGATTGCAGGTTTGTAAGCGTCAAACCTAATGATTTTGTCGGTTTATACAACAAAAGCAGTGAAGTTACAAAAGATGCAAAACTCCCCGCTGTCATTTCTCCGGACAATATCAAACTGTTCCCGTAGTTCATTACTATTGCAATACCGATTGAGCAGACAAAATACATAATAGGAGACATCCAGCCTACACGCTTTGTCAAAGACATAGTAAGGTCAAATTGTTCATGTATTTGATTTTCAAATTTTCGATTTTGACTTTGCTGAAGATTATATGCGGTAATTATTTTGTTTCCGGCAAAAGTTTCGTTAAAATTGGTTGTCATATCACCGCTTACAACCATTGTTGCGTTTGAAACATTTTTTATTTTCTTTTTGATAAATATAACGGGAGTTATTGCAATTCCCATAACTCCGATACCTATTAACGCCAGCTTCCAGGAGTTAAACAAAAGCACGAAAACTAGTGCCACAAATTCAAACACAGCTAGAATAAAGCTTTTCAAAGTATTTATTAAATTCTTTGAAGCCGTATCAGGATCTGAAAAAAAGCGGCTTAAAACAAGTCCGGAAGAATTTATGTCATAAAATTTAGTATCCATTGAGGTCAGTTTTTTAAACAAATCAACCTTTAAGGCATTCGACATTTTGTTGCCGGTCCAGTCTGAAAGATAATTACAGATATATTTTAACACCCCTTGAACAAGCGCAAATAAAACAATTGCAACAGGAATTAATTTGATAAAGAATGCCTGAAGCTTAAATGTATATCCCCACAGCTCAAAAGTTTGATATTCGTTGCCGTTAACAACAAAATCCATATACGGGCGCAATGAAAAAGCAACGACACCATCCAGAAGACCTAATGGAATAGCCAGCGCAAATAACAAAAGAGAGCGCCCCAAAACCAACTTTATATAAGGATACATTTTATTGAGTAAATAACCGTACCTAAATGCATCTCTCGTCTTTGTATCTTTAAGTTTTAACATTGCTTCTCCCATACTTCAAAATACTCCCATGAGATAAGTTTAGCATGAATAAAAAAATATTTGTAAATTATTCCAAATGTGTGGTAAAATACTACACAAGGTGAAGATATATTACAAAGCAACATTTACATATAAAATTCTGCGAATGATAACGGCAGAGATAGAGAGTTTTATTTCCACTCTCGGGAATATTGCGCTCCTCGGACTGGAACTTCTAAAGGGTCTGAAAAATTTTCCGACAACATTTAAAGCTATAATGGAACAATCTTCACGCTTCGGTATATCTTCACTTCCCATAACGCTTTCTATAGTCGGCATGACGTCAATAATTATCGCAATGCAGGTTGCCGGAGAAATGGTTAAGCAGGGCGCGGGGAATTACGTCGGAATGCTTGTAGCAATTCTTATGGTAAGGGAAGAAGGTGTTATAATGGCCGGTTTTGCTATTATTTCAATGATAGGTTCGTCTATAGCTTCAGAAATCGCCACTATGAAAGTAACAGAGCAGATAGATGCAATAAGAGTTTTAAAAGTAAATCCCGTACATTATTTATTTACCCCGAGAATAATAGCCGGAACTCTTATGATGCCTCTTGTTGTTATTGTTGCATCATTATTCGGAATTATAACGGGCGCTGTTGCATCGAATATAACATCCGGACTTACTTACAAGGCATATTTTGATTCTGTTTGGTTTGGCTTGAGCATGAAAGATTTAAATGTATGCCTGCTCAAGTCTCTGGCATTTGGCTTTGTGATAACTTTGATAAGCTGTTCCTGCGGCATGGAAGCCAAAGATGGCGCAAAAGGTGTAGGATTGGCAACAACTAAGGCTGTTGTATGGTCTTTTGTTGCTATTGTAATTTTGGATTTTGTATTTGCGGCAATGTTCTTTTATTAAAAATAAGGCAAAAATATGGGCATAGAAGTTAAAAATTTAATAAAATCTTTTGACAAAAAAGTAATCCTTGATAATATCTCCTTTCGAGTTGAGGACGGTAAAATTTTGTCTATAATCGGGTTTAGCGGTTCAGGGAAAAGCACCGTTTTAAAATTGATTAGCGGACTAATAGAGAAAGACTCTGGAGAAATTAATACTTCGGGCGGAGATATTGCAATGGTATTCCAGTATTCCGCACTTTTTGATTCTTTAAATGTCTTTGATAATATATCTTTTGCCTTGCAGGAACGTAAAGATTTACGCGGTAAATATACAAAAAAAGAACTTGAAAAAATTGTTGCGGAAAAACTTGAACTTGTAGGTTTATCCGGAATAGAGGATAAGTTCCCTTCGGAGCTTTCCGGCGGAATGCAAAAACGGGTAAGTTTCGCCCGTGCAATTGTTACTGAGCCTAAAATTATTCTTTATGATGAACCTACTGCAGGCTTAGATCCAATATCTTCCACGCTTATTGAAGATTATATAGTAAGACTTAAGAATGAAACAAATGCCGCCTCCATAGTTGTAACACACCAAATGTCAACTATAAAAAGGACGGCAGATTCAGTTTTGATGTTGTATAATGGACATGCTGTTTTTGAAGGTTCGCCGCAAGAGTTAATGAAGGAAGAAACTCCATATACGAAGCAGTTTGTGAATGCATCACTAAACGGACCGATGAAAATGAATGCATAAATATAAGAGGAAAGAAAATGAAATTGTCATCATCTTTTAAAGTAGGATTATTAACCATAGTTGCATTAGCAATACTTCTTTTTACTGTTTTGTGGATTAAAGGACGTTCTTTTTCTTCAGCAGAAAGAATCGAAGTTCAATTTAAAGATGTTAACGGAATGCGTCCCGGCTCGGGGGTACAGATGATGGGACTTAGAGTCGGACAGGTTGAAGAAATTACTCCCGTTGTAAGCGGTGAAAACAGCTATGTAAAACTAAAATTTGTTATAACAGAACCCGGTATTACAATTCCTAAAGCTTCTATGCTATCAATACAGCAATCAGGACTTATCGGGGAACAATTTTTAGAAATTACTCCTCCGAGACT
>CALUPJ010000134.1 GCA_944322555.1 Candidatus Gastranaerophilales bacterium
AGGCATATCGTATTATTCGGGAGGCCTGCAATATTTTGGGAATAGAACATACCGGAACGCATTCTTTGAGAAAGACTTTCGGGTATCATCTGTATAAACAAACAAAAGATATCGCATTATTGCAAAAAGTTTTAAATCACTCTTCACTGGACGTAACACTAAGATATATAGGAGTAACACAAGAAATTATAGATAATAATTTAAAACTTTTTGCTTTGTAAAAAAAGTCTGGCGGAATGTTTTACATTCCGCCAGACGGTTATTAAAAAAGTTTTCCTTTATTATTTTTCTATCTTCCTTCAACAACTGCTTGAGCTGCGGCAAGTTTGGCCTGCGGAATACGGAACGGGGAGCATGATACATAATCCAAACCGATTCTGTATGCAAATTTAACAGAATCCGGGTCGCCGCCGTGTTCACCACAAACACCGCCGATAAGTTTCGGATTAACAGCCTTACCTTTTTCCATAGCCATTTCCATTAACTTACCAACACCTTTTGTATCAAGTGTTTCAAACGGGTTAGCAGGAAGTATCTTCTGTTCAACATAACGTTTCAGGAACTTACCTTCCGCATCATCTCTTGAATAGCCGAATGTCATCTGAGTCAGGTCGTTTGTACCAAATGAGAAGAACTCTGCGTATTCGGCAACTTCATCTGCAGTCAAAGCCGCACGAGGAATTTCTATCATAGTACCGAATTTGTATTCAACTCTGATTCCTTTTTCATTCATTACATCTTCGGCAACTCTTTCAAGAATTTCTTTTGCAACTTTTAGCTCGTTTACGTGACCTATAAGAGGTATCATAACGTAATGAATTACTTCAACACCTTCTTTTTTAGCATCGCAAGCAGCTTCAAAAATTGCTCTTACCTGCATTTCATTGATTTCAGGATAAGTTAAACCTAATCTACAGCCTCTTAAGCCCATCATCGGGTTAGATTCGGACAAGCTTTCAACTATATGAAGCAATTCTTCTTTTTCTTTTGCATCTTTGCCTTGAGCTTTTAGTGTCGCAACTTCCGCAATCAAATCTTCCTTAGAAGGCAGGAATTCATGAAGCGGCGGATCTAAGAGTCTTACAGTCATCGGCATACCTGAACCCAGAGCCTTGAACATATTATAGAAGTCTGAATATTGCATTGGCAGCAAGTGTTCTAAAGCTTCTTTTCTGGCTTCAGGGGTACCTGCTATAATCATCTTTTGTACCCATGGCAATCTGTCAGGATCCATAAACATATGTTCCGTTCTGCAAAGACCTACACCTTCCGTACCGAATTTAAGAGCGTTTGCAATATCTTTCGGAGTATCGGCATTTGCTTCAACCTTCATTGTCTTAATTTCATCAACCCACTTAAAGAAAGTAGTGAAATTATCATCAATTTGAGCGTCTGCCAATTTTACCGCTCCGTCCATTACAAGACCTTTTCCACCGTCAAGAGATATTACATCGTCTTTATGGTATACAGTACCGTCGGCACCTGTTAAAGTTCCGTTTTCAAGATCTATCTTCATATCTTCGCAGCCGGCAACACAGGGTTTACCCATACCTTTTGCAACAACTGCTGCGTGGGATGTAGCACCGCCTCGGAGTGTTAAAACACCCTGAGCAACCGCCATACCGTGAATATCATCAGGACAGGTCTCAATTCTTACAAGAATAACTGTTTCACCTGCTGCACCTCTTTGAGCTGCTTCTTCTGTATCAAATACAATCTTACCTACAGCAGCTCCGGGAGAAGCGTTTACACCGTGTGCAATCTTGTGAGCTTCTTCCATTGCCTTAGAGTCAAAGCAAGGTAATAAGATTTGGTTAACCGTATAAGGATCTACCAATTGAATTGCTCTCTCTTTTGTAATAATACCTTCTTTGCACATTTCAACGGCAATTCTTACAGCTGCAGTAGCAGTTCTTTTACCGTTACGAGTTTGCAGGATGTACAATTTGCCTCTTTCAATAGTAAATTCCATATCTTGAACATCTTTGTAGCCGAGTTCAAGTTTTTTTGCTATATCAACGTATTGTCTGTATAAATCAGGCATTTCATGCTCTAATTCCGCAATCGGTTTTGGAGTTCTGATACCAGCAACAACGTCTTCACCCTGAGCGTTTGTTAAATATTCACCGTAGAATTTATTTTCACCTGTTGCAGGGTTACGAGTGAATGAAACACCTGTCGCACAATCGTCGCCCATATTGCCGAATACCATTGTTTGAACGTTAACGGCAGTACCGTAATTATGGTCAATTTTGTTCATATTTCTGTAAGCAACTGCACGGGGAATATTCCAAGAACGGAATACAGCTTCAATAGCTTCCTGAAGTTGAACGTACGGATCTTGCGGAAAATCTTTTCCTGTAACTTCTTTAATTGTTTTTTTGTAGATAGGAATAAGAGATTTCCAACCTTCTGCCGATACTTCCGTATCAGATTTTACGCCTTCTCTTTCTTTAACCTTTTCAACTTCGGATTCGAAGTATTTTTGTCTGTCCATTTCCCAAGCAACAGAACCAAACATTGTTAAAAATCTTCTGTAAGAATCATAGCAGAAACGCGGATTATTAGTTAATTTAACCATAGCTTCCACTGTTTCATCATTTAAACCTAAGTTAAGAATGGTTTCCATCATACCCGGCATAGAAATTCTTGCCCCTGAACGTACTGAAACCAAAAGCGGATTTGAAGCGTCTCCGAATTTCTTTCCTGCTTGTTCTTCAACATCTTTTAAAGCTAATTTAACTTCATCCATCAAACCTTCGGGCATTTTGTTGCCGTTGTTGATGTAATCCATACAAGTTTCTGTTGTGATAGTAAGTCCCGGAGGTACCGGCAACCCCAAATTTGTCATTTCAGCGAGGTTTGCACCTTTGCCGCCCAAAAGGTTACGCATGTTTGCATTACCTTGACGGAAAAGCCACACTCTCTTTTCTTTCGTACCTTGCATCATACATTTCTCCTTCTTTTTTATATGATCTATATAACATCCTAGCACCTGCATTCTACCACAAACACAGTTCATTGTATACAAGAATTTTTTTAATTTATGCTAAAATATCAGTATGGTACCGTTGATTGAAATTAAAAATGTTGTAAAAACTTATAAAAGCGAAGATGAGAGTTTTAACGCATTAAACGGGGTATCTTTTTCCATTAATAAGGGCGAATTCGTCGCAATAATGGGTACTTCCGGCTCCGGCAAATCAACCTGCATGAATATGTTGGGAACCCTCGACAAGCCAACAAGCGGAAGCTATCACCTTGAAGGAATTGACGTATTTTCTCTTAATCCCGACGAGTTATCACACATAAGAAACCAAAAAATCGGGTTTGTATTTCAGGGATTTAACCTTATTTCAAGAACATCTGCTCTTGAAAATGTGGAATTACCCATGATTTATAAAGGAATTCCTGAAGAAGAACGCCACAGGAGAGCAAAAGAAGCCTTAGAAATTGTCGGACTAAAAAACAGAGAGTCTCACATGCCAAATCAAATGTCAGGCGGTCAGCAGCAAAGGGTTGCAATAGCAAGAGCTTTGGTGAATGAAGCTCCGCTTATTCTTGCAGACGAGCCGACCGGAAACCTTGACACCAAGACAAGTATAGAGGTCATGGAATTCTTTGTAAGATTAAATAAAGGATTCAACGGAAAAGAAGGAAAAACAATAGTACTTGTAACTCATGAACCCGATATTGCAGAATACTGTTCAAGAGTCATTAAATTTAAAGACGGGAATATTGTTTCCGACCTTCCGAAAGACGAATGGATGAAAACAAGAAACAGAGAAACTTAGTTTTTTAATAAAAAAAAGAGCCAAATGGCTCTTGGAATTAAGAATAGCTGGAAGTATGAAAAAGATTTAATAATTATATTTAATCCGAACTCCGGTATTTTGCATATTCAACACCAAGGCAGTTTACTAATTAGCCGGACGGGGGTAAATTTTAAGGGCAGACCAAAGTCTACCCTGCATTTCTTGCACCACACTTATTACTGTTAAAAAATAAAAAAGACTTCAATTACTGAAGTCTTTTTTTACTTAAGCTATTGCCATAAATCCATAATCTTTCGGGTCTCTATGAGCCAGACCTACTCCGTCCTGACCTAACGAAATTTTATTTCCGCCTTCATCAGAGACATACCCGACCTGTCCCGGAATAGATATGCCAGTCGTGGGCTCAACAGACGGGGTCGGGGTGACACGCGGCGATACGGTAAGCCCGCCAAACGGTACACTTCCGCCTTGTGCATATTGACCGTATAAATAATTTTGTTCTAATCCTGGTACACCGCCCATAATCATGTCCTCTTATTTTCTGTATATATATAATAACGTTTCAAATTTTCAAAAATTGCTCTTTTTTAATAAAATTTTACAAAATTTAACAAATCATTTATAATCAGACTATGAAAACTATAGGAATCTTGGCACCATCCGGCGGGATAAATAAAAATAAGCTTGATATCGCGGTCAACAACCTCAAAAATTTAGGGTACAAGATTAAGCTTTCAAAAAATATTTATGACACAAACCGCTACCTTGCGGGAAACGATGAAGATAAAATTGAAGAATTACACAAATTCTTTGAAGATTCCGAAATTGATATGATTATGTGTGCAAGAGGCGGGTATGGTGCAATCAGGCTCATTAACAAAATTGATTATGATTTGATAAAAAATAATCCCAAGCCGTTTATAGGATTTTCTGACGTTACCGCACTTCTTTTAATGATTTATAAGAAAACCGACATGGTGACTTATCACGGACCTATGGCTTGTTCTGATTTTGGGGATTTGACCCCTCCCCCTGACCCTCTACTCAAAGGAGAGGGAATGATGTTTTCCTGGTGTAATCTTTTGAAAGCTTTAGAAGAAGAAAAATTGGAGTTTGAGGGTAAAAAAATATACAAAGGTGGCAAAGCTCAAGGTATAATTTGGGGCGGAAACCTTGCAACGGTTGTTTCTCTTTGCGGTATTGATTTTATTCCGAACGAGGATTTTATATTCTTTGCCGAGGATTTGAACGAACCTGTTTATAAAATAGACAGAATGTTTCAACAGCTAATTAATATCGAAGAATTTAGAGATAAATGTAAAGCCATCGTTTTCGGTGACTTTTTAGATACAGATAGAGAAGATTGGCTTGAAGAATATTTTGAAGAGTTGGCTTTTAGATTGGATATACCCGTAGTCAGCGGATTTAAAATCACTCATAACAAAGAGAAAATAACAATACCAATCGGAAAGAAAAGCTCTTTGCATGACAACATTCTTGTAATCGGTTAGAATTTGTGTTACAATTACCTCTGCCGTACTCCACGGGGACGTAGCGTTCTCTCGACCCGAAGCGATTGCGGGGTGCAGAGCCTGCTGTGAGGGGTACAAGAAAATCGCCTATGTTTATAGGATTGTTGATAACTTAGATTATGGCGGCGTAAGATATCGAACCGTGTCAGGATGGAAACATAGCAGCACTAAGGTAACCCTTGCGGGTGTCATGGATTTAAGAGGGAGATTCTCTAAACAAAATCGCTTTTGTTGTATTTCGATAGGCAGTGGTACGGTTTTTATTTTACCCGTGATGTATCTGAATCCTTAACATAGCAAAATTTTTCCATTGCTTTTACAAAGCCGTCATCGTAAACCGAATCAGTTATATAATCGGCAATAGATTTAAGTTCTTCGGTAGCATTGCCCATTGCTATTTTTATACCTCCTGCTTTTAGAAGTGCTATGTCATTATTCTGGTCACCGATTGTAAGAGTTTCTTCCTCTTTTATGTTCCAAAAGTTTTGTAAAAATCTTACCGCACAATATTTAGAAGCTTCTTTATTTGAAAATTCCAGGAAATAAGGCGTTGATTTTACGATATAAAGTTCCGGGAAAACAGTTGGGAGGTCTTTCTCTAACTTATTTATTTTTTTTGGATTATTATAATCAATTGCGAGCAATTTATTAACTTTTGTTTTATTAACGTCAGAAAATTTTCTAACGGTATAATGTGTGTGGAGATTAGTACAATATCGTTCTATTTCGTAACATTTTTTCTCTGAATATAAAATGTCATCGTTATACAAATTCAAATGAATATTTTCACTCTTAGCCCATTCTATTACATTTTCCGCCTGTTTTTCCGTCAAACATTTTTCGTAGAGAGTTTTTTCTCCGTGCTTTATAAGCCCGCCCTGATATGAAACAACGGGAGTGTCCAGTCCTAAATCTTTTGCGATAAGACTTGCCGCGGAATGCATTCTGCCGGTTACAAGAACTACTTTTACTCCGTCACTGCAAAGTCTTTCGACACATCTTTTTACTTCCGCCGAAAAGTCGCTCTCCGGTACAACAAGAGTTCCGTCTATATCAGTTGCTATAAGCTTTATCATAATTGCTCCCTTTTTCTTTCCATTAAAATTTTAGCATAAAAAAAACGCCTTTCGGCGTGTAAATTCGGTTAATTAATAAGGTATTTTAATAAGGTTATTTATGATTTCTTTTTCCAAAATTTCAGTTTAGAGAAAAAACTTTCCTTGGTAGCCGGAGATATCGGAGGCTTTTTCTTTCCTTTAAGACACAATATTGCTGTTCCGAGGATTAAAGCACCTGAGACAAGTCCCTTGGCAAATGTGGGAATATTATTAAATGATTTTCCCAACCCTCTGTTTCTGGCATTATTATCTTCACCGTAAAAGAAACTGTCTCCGCTCATTCCGTAGTTTTGATACAGTCCGCCCTGCATTGCACTTTGCATATACGGATTCATTCCGGCCCCGTACATTCCCGGATACATTCCGCCGTTACACAAATCATAAGGGGTATAGTCTATAATTCCCTGATTATACAAACTGTTTAATGTAAAAGGATTAACCGCCATAATTAAAACACCTTCTATTTTCTACACATCTATATAAAGTATTTTTATTTTCAAAAATTGCCTTTTTTGTAAAGCTTTGTTAAGATAAATTTCATGGCAATAAATTTTTTGAAAAAATATTGGCAGATTATACTCTGTAATCTTTTGGTTATAATTTGCTTTATTATCGGTTATGGCAGATTTGGAAATGTAATCGTTGACTGTTTTAGAGAAGCTTATATTCCTGAGCAGATTATACACGGTCAGGCTCTCTATAAAAATATTTTTTCTATTTATGCGCCTTTTGCGTATCTTTTTAACGCTCTTTTATTTCTGATATTCGGGGTTAAATTAAAAGTTTTGTACGGAGCAGGACTTGCGGCAACGCTTATCATTATAAATTTATTTTTTAAGATAGCAGAAATTTTCATGTCGAAAACCGCTGCTTTTTCTCTGGTATTTTTCTTTATTGCCTCTGCCGTACTATCTTCAAATGTTTTTAATACATTTTTCCCGTATTCATACGGAATAATATATGGTCTGTTGTTTATACTGGCCTCCGTATATTGTGCGTTGAAAGAAAAATATACGGCAGCATATTTGTTTTATTCATTTGCTGTCTGTTCAAAGTATGAATTTATTTTTATTTTGCCGCTGCTGATTTATATGAGCGGGAAAAAAGATATTTGGAAAAATATTGCCGGGCTTATAATTCCGATTTTAGTTGTATATATGCCGGTATTTTTCTCAGGCGCGGGTTTTGAAGATTTATTAATTTCCGCACAATGGATTCTTTCAATGGCATCCGCTAAAACACTGTATTGGTTTTATTCCGTTTCCGGACTAGTATTCCGTCCGGAATTAATTGTTGTATATTTCATTAATATAATAAAACTGGTTCTTCCGCTTGCGGTTTTGTATTTTTTTAAAAATTGGCTGATATTGCCTTTTGTTTTTGTCTATTTATATTTCTTTGTAACACCTGAAATTCTTGTGTTTGCTTTTCCTCTTATATTTATTCTGTTTATACGGAATTACAGAATGTTAAATGCCCCGCAAAGATTTATAATCATGGCATCTTTGCTGGTTTCAATAAAGATATTTTTTGCTCTGCTTCTAAAATCTTACGGGATTTATTTTATTCCGTTTGCATTAATTTCTATGTATATTTTAACACCCGAAAAGCTTAAAAAATCTTTTATTGCAGTAATTATCTTATGTGCAATTGTGCTGGGAGTCAGGAACATAAAATCTTTAGCCCATAAAAATGTAAAAATTTCCTCTGATAGAGGGGTTGTATATACAACTCCTTATTACGGGAACTCTATAAACGAATTGATAAAGTATTTTGATAAAACTTCAGGCGAAGATATTTTAGTTTATCCTGAAGGACTTATTGTAAATTTTCTTACGGGAAACAAGTCCGATAATAAGTTCTATTCGCTAATACCTCTTTATACAGAAACTTTCGGAGAAAATTTAATAATAAAAAGATTCGAAATAAAGAAGCCAAAATATATTGTTATAAGCAATTACAATACTTCAGACTATTATTATTCATCTTTTGGCGGAGACTATGCCGGCGCATTGTTCTTATATGTATTAAATAAATATGAGTTAAAAAAGGAAATAAAAGGCGAATTGGAATTTAGAATATATGAACTTAAGAGTTCTCATCTTTCTCCATAGCCCGTTTTAAAATATTTGTATCAAGTTTCTTTTTTCCGTATTTTTTATTAGATTTTTCCATTAGTTTTTCACTCGGGCGTTTTTCCGTGTTAAGTTCTTTGTACCACATTGACCATAAAATTGAACGCATAGGCAGTGTATACTGGATTAATATCTGGGCAATAAAAGTTTCGATTGTAAAGGCGGCTATATCGGATTTGGATATAACTCCGAAACTTCCGAGATTAATTTCTGGAAGCTGTTCTATTAAAGGAATGAGCATGCCGGCCAGAAAATTATTAATACCGGATATATCAAACAGTTTAATACAAACCTGCGGAATAAATATGTAAGTTAAAGCTCCGGCAAGCGCCATTAGCATAAAAGTGGAGGCAAAATGACCTTTGATAAGAATCAGGCTTCTTTTTACGCATCCTACCGGAGAACGTTCGGGTTCAAAAGTAAATATTTGAAAAACCAGAACAAAATATACGGCTAAAATACCGCAGATTATCCAAAACAGCGGACAAATTGCGATAATCGAAAATATTCCGAACAGAAACCACAATCCTACAAATGCAATCGTTCTTCTTTTTATAAGCTCTGTATGGGCATCAAAGTCATATACCTTGCCTGATTTTAGCATGTTTTCAAGCATGGAATTTATTGCTCCGTATGCAACGAGATATTCCCAAAAAGCTTTTACAAATATTGCAAGCCCGGGAAGTGTTATTACAATAGAAATTAGTATAAGAAAGTTAAAATTATCCAGTGCGTGAAACCTGTCTATAAGCGCCGGCAGGTTTGCGGTATAAAAAAATGTTATCAAAAATACCAGCCCCAGACCTGCAATTTGTCCGAGAACCGGAAATGACATGTATTTTATAAATTTATCAAAGTTAGAAAAATATAATCCTATAGATTCCGTAAAAATTCCCAATGGAGTTTTTGTGTTTTTTGCCATTTAATCCCCCGCTTCTTTTTTTTATTGTAATATAAAGATATTAATTATGAGAAATTTAACAGAAGAAGATTTTAAATCAGGGAAAGTTGATTTGCATATACATTCGGCATATTCAGACGGAAAAGCCGATTTCAAAGAAATCATAGGTAACGCAAAAGCAAAAGGTTATAAACTGATTTCCATTACAGACCATAATACGGTCGAGGGGCATAAACTTTATAAAGATAATATTCTTATTCCCGGGGTGGAATTTGACTGCTGGTACGGATATGTATTTATTCATCTTCTCGCATACGGAATTGACATAAACAGTCCCGCGCTGCAGCCGTTTTTTGCAAAAAACGAAGCCGAAACAAAAGATGAATTTACAAGACTTTTTGCAAGAAGGAATGTCCCGAAATTAATAAAAGCTATTCATGAAGCCGGCGGATTGGCTGTATTGGCGCATCCTGCATGTTATTGGGCTTTTAATTTGGAAGGGCTGGTAAAAAAATTAATTTCCTGCGGGCTTGATGGGATTGAAGTTTATTATCCGTATCCGAGATTTAGAAAAATTGTAAAATTTCATTCATCAAAAGATGTAAAACGAATTGCTGATAAATATCCGCAGCTGTTACAAACGGGCGGTACGGATTTTCATGGAGAAAAGTTCTAGCCACACGGCTATAAATTTACCCCCCGGTTTGATAATTCTTTTTAAAATCTGCTTGCAATAACATGTTCAAGTCAGTTTTGAAGGAGGATTTATGAACGGTAATATTTACACAGCTCCGGTCTATAAATTGGAAGAGCTAAATAATATTTTTATAGAAATGAGTGCAAAAAATTGTAACCGAAGATGCACGGGATGTTATATTGATTTTTCGGGAAATAAAAATATAAAAGATTTTATTTCTCCGGATAAAATAAAAGAAGCTCTTGCGGATACAAAATCAGAAAATCTTTATTGTATTTATTTAACGGGAGCGGAGCCTATGACCCACCCTGATTTTAATACTATACTCCGTCTGTGTTTAAAAAGATGTAATGTATGTATTTGTACAAACGGCAGTTTTCTTAATGAGAAAAAAATAAGATTTTTAAAAAAAGTGGAAGACGAAGGAAATACGCAAATATTTTTTAAATTATCTCTTGCTCATTATAATGAAATAGAGAGCGATAAAGTTAAATACAGAGGAAATTTCAGACAAACTATATATGCACTGAAAAATTTGAGCAGATATAATTTTACATCAGTTCTTACGATACAAAATTTTTATAATCTTGATAAAAATGAAATTTTTGAAAAGTTTAACGAAATTTTCAAAGAGCAGGGTATTTTTAATACCGACATCCAAATAACAGCGTCTTATCCTTCTTTTAGTGATGAAAATTATTCAAAACCTTCCGCGAAAACGGATTGCATGTACGGCAGAATATTGTGTCAAACCGGAATTTATGCCTGCCCGTTTCTTGGGGGGGATTACAGAGGCAGAACAGGAAGTTCGTTTAAAGATTTTTCCAAAAGTATAACTGCCGAAACAGATTTTTGTGCCACCTGTTCAAAAAATAATAATTTTATGTTTACAATAGGTTAATTTATATAAGCCTTATATAACGCGGTTGGATGACAAAAAACGGTCAAAAGATAGTTAAATTTTGTAACATTATTCCGCTGAATTAATACTAAAGAGTTACTTTTCTGATAAGATTATGTTATAAATAATAATGTAAAAATATATATTCAAACACGAGAAACGAACGGAGGCAAAAATGTCAGTAGGACAATTTGTATTTATGTTGCACAGTCACCTGCCATATTACAGAATGGCCGGAATGTGGCCATTCGGAGAAGAGAACCTTTACGAATGTATGGCGGAAACTTATGTACCTCTGCTTAATGCTATATCTGAATTATACGATGAAGGTATTAAGGCAAAATTAACCGTAGGTATAACACCTATTCTTGCGGAACAGTTGAATGATGAACATTTGCAAAACGGATTTGTGGAATACATAGATTCAAGAATTGCTTCTGTATCAAAAGATTTGGACAGATATCCTGATCCGAAAGTGGCGCATTCCCAGCATTTGAAATATCTTGCAAAATACTATTTTGATTGGTGGAACAAGTTAAGAGACGATTTTGTTAATAAGTACGAAAAAAATCTTATAAAATATTTCAAAAAATATCAGGATTTAGGTTGTATTGAAATTACAACTTCAGGTGCGACGCATGGTTTTTCACCGCTGCTTGCTACAGACAACAACCTGAATGCTCAATTCAAAGTAGGTCAGGATACAACCAAAAGATTATTCGGTAAGAAAGCTATGGGAGCATGGCTTCCCGAATGTGCATACCGTCAAGGCTATGAATATATCGGTAAAGACGGTAAAAAACATTGGAGACCTGCTATAGAAGTTACGCTTCAAAATAATGACATTCAATATTTCTTTACGGAATCACATGTTATTGAAGGCGGAAATTCTATAGGAAACAGACGTGTTATAGGTATGTACGGAAATATTGAATATATTCCGCTGCCCGAAAGACCTGCTACAGGATATGATACTTATTCTGCTTACTGGCTTCCTGATGCACAAGTTGCGGTAATGGGCAGAAATGACAGAGCCGGTTATCAGGTTTGGTCTGCAGCAGACGGTTATCCGGGTGACGGATGTTTCAGAGAATTCCACAAGAAAGATGATAAATCAGGCATGCACTACTGGAGAATTACATCTCCTACAACGGATTTAGGTGATAAAATGCTCTATGATCCGGTGCTTGCAATGAATAAAGTTAATGAAAACTCTGATCATTACACGACATTAATTTATCATTTATTAAATGATTACAAAATGGCGACCGGAAAAGAAGGGCTGGTCATGGTATCTTTTGATACGGAACTTTTCGGACACTGGTGGTGTGAAGGTGTTGAATTCATCAAGCAGGTAGTTAAGAAATTCAATAATTACCTTCCTGAAATTGAAAGAATGACAGCGGGTGAATATATTACCAAATATCCGCCTAAGGAAGCTATTCAAATTCCTGAAAGCTCTTGGGGACAGGGCGGTCATTTCTATGTATGGATGAACCATTTAACTGAATGGATGTGGCCGATTATTCACTCTTGTGAAAAACGTATAACGGAAATTGTGGACAGGTATCCCGAAATACCGGAAAATAAACTGCTTCACAGAGCATTAAACCAGTTAGCAAGAGAAAATCTGCTCTTGCAAAGTTCGGATTGGCCGTTCCTGATTACAACCTGGCAGGCTAAAGATTATGCAACAGACAGGTTTAACGAACATGTTGACAGGTTCAGTTTAATTGCTGATATGATTGAATCAGGAAATATTGATGAGAACAAACTGAAAGAAATAGAAAGCATTGATAACTGCTTCCCGGTAATTGATTATAGAGTTTATCAATCAATTGAGGAAGGTTTGATTCCGCAGCAGGAAAAGAAACTTGCTCCGCTTTATCAATAGTTAACAAATTAATTTAAAAGAACCGATTTAATCGGTTCTTTTTTATATTATAGACTTACTCATGTATTAATGATAGAATAGAATTGACGTTAAATAAGAGAGGTTTTTAAAATGAAAAAGAAATTTGGGTTTACTTTGGCTGAAGTGTTAATAACGCTGGCTATTATTGGTGTAGTTGCAGCATTAACGACCCCTACACTTGTAGGTAGTTACCAGAAATCAAAGGTAGGACCTTCTTTAAGGAAGTTCTCAAATACTATTGAGACCGCAAATCAGCATATAATGGGTGATAATGATGTAGATTTGATTACTCATACAGCAACAAATACAGAAGAATATTTAGAAAAATTATCAAAATATTTAGCGGGTGCACCTGCAAGAAAAGATAACAATGGCGAAAATGAAAATCCTGAGGACGAAAATGCCCCTCAAAGCGAGTATATGAGCTTGGATGAATTAGAAATTCCGGTTTTGGATTATAAAGGCCAGGATACTTTAGGCAGTGCTCCAACTCAAAATTATATATTTAATTTTGATACAAATGATTCTTTTTCTATAAAATTTGTAGATAATATAGATGCCAATCGGGAAAATGCAAGGGCATCTTATAAAGGAAAGATTGCAAATGTGTACTATGATTTAAACGGTTTTGAAACAAAGCCAAACAGGCTCGGTAAAGATATTTTCGTTTTTACGCTTGATAACAACGGTAACCTTATACCATGCGGCGGCAGATTGGAAAGAGATGCATATAGTGATGTTGATAAAGTCATGTGGAAAGATGGCGATGTGAGTCTGCAATGCAATGAAGATAATGCCGGCGGAGGAATGACTTGTGCGGGTTCTATTGCCGATAATGATTGGAAAGTTATATATAAATATTAGTATTCATTATATACAACAAAAAAGAACTCTCTTAGAGAGTTCTTTTTTGTTGGCACAAATAACAAATTTGCTATTTTGCTAATTTTTTAATAGCCAGAACGAGTCTTGACTTCTTTCTTGCTGCAGTATTTTTGTGTAAAATACCTTTTGAAACTGCTTTGTCACATAGCTGGTAAACTTTTGAAACTGCTTTATCCAAAGCATCTTTGTCTTCACCTGAAGCCAATTCCAAAGCTTTTTTCAAGGCAGTTTTTATAGAAGTTTTGAATGCTACATTTCTTTGTCTGTTTGCTTCTGCAATAAGAACTCTTTTCTTTGCTGACTTAATATTTGCCATTTTATATTTCCTTTCCTTATGTGACTCATATTTGGGTTAATGACGTCCAAATACAGGTCGTTCACTTGAGGATAGTGAGTATAATCATTGTAAACGTAACAATATTATTTGTAAAGCGTTTCTTAAGATTTTTTAATTTCTGTTAAGGTAGGATCTAAAAGACGGCGGCCTATATTATCAAAATTTATTGAAAACAGGGTTTTATTTCCGTATTTTATCATTTTTTCGACGACGCCCGAACCGTATTTTGCGTGGAAAACCGTATCACCCTGCTGAATGGGATCGCTTATAACCATATCTTCCTGCGGAATATCCGCATCATATACAGGAACAATCGGTGTTGAAGAATTTCTTGTTTCAAGAATTTCAGGATTGTTGTCTTTTAATTCTTCTTCCCTCGGAATTTTTGGTTCTTCCAATATACCTTCATCAACCGGTGCAAGTTCTTCCAATTCATCAGGTTCTTGCAATTCTTCCAAAGAATCTCCGCTATTGAGTTCATCTATGAAATCTAAGTCCGTATCTGAAATATCATCGTCTTTGCGTGTTGTAAAAACTTTATCAACATCTTTTACAATTTCCCTGTCGATATCTTCCGAAAGCTCTTCATCTTCAGTCATATCAATAATGATATCATTTTCATCAGCTTCATCCGGATTCAGTTCTACAATTTCATCAAAGTCAATTTCATCCGAAGCTTCGTCAGATATAGGTATAACCGCAGGCTCTTGTGCTTCAGGTTCGGAGAAAGTCTGTTCCTGAGGCAGTTCAGGAAGTTCCTGTATTTCTTCCATAGGTTCCGCAAGCTCGTTATCAAAATCTAAATCATCTGAAATTTCAATAGTTTCAGCTTCTTCAGAAATATTTTCCAAGTGCTCGTCCTGTGCATCTGAAAGTTCTTCTATCGGAACGGACGACTCACCCGCTATATCTGCCGGTATTTCCTCGGGATTTTCCAATTCTGTTAATTCCTGAAAATCTTGGATTTCTTCCGGTTCCTGAATATATTCGGTGTCAGTAGTTTCATAATCTTGAATTTCATAGGCCGGATGCACTTCTGTTTCAAAAGATTCCTCCGGAGGAAGTTCTGTTGTATCGGAAATTTCATCCGATTTATTCAACTCTTCACCTACAGCTTCAAATTCAAAATTTGATTG
>CALUPJ010000135.1 GCA_944322555.1 Candidatus Gastranaerophilales bacterium
AGCAGTGCTTGTAATTGTCTCTATATCGACAGCTATATTTTTTAAACAAACAAAAGAAGATAATGATTACAATATTTTTATGCCAGATGTTGACGGTCTGATTGTAGGTTCTCCCGTTAGAATGATGGGGATTGAAGTTGGCCATGTAACAAGTATAAAACCAACTAATGAAGAAGTTTTTGTAAAATTTCTTATAACAGACAAAAATGTTACAATACCGCAAGGAACTAAAGCTACGGTTGAGTTTAGCGGTATGGCCGGTTCAAAGTCTTTAGAGCTGTATCTTCCTGATAAAAGTACATATGTTGATAAAACGACCCCCATATTAACGGTAAATCCGCCAAAACGTCTTCATGATGCGGCGGGACTTCTTAATGAAATGTTTGATAAACTGGCTTCAATAATATACACATCATCTTCGTTCGGCGGAAAAATAAAATTTATTAATATAAAAACGGATAGCGATGCAAATGTCGAACATTTTTTGGATTATGCTGATAACCTTGTAGATGATGCTAACAAAAAGGCTGAAGGTTTAAAGAAGAAACTTGCAAAAAATAACAAGAATACGGAAGGGGTTCAAAATTATGGAGAATAATAATTTAAAAATAATATCTAATCCTATTGTAAATCAGAGTCTATGTACAATTCGCGATAAGAATACTGATACTCAAGGTGTAAGGCTTGCTGCCAGAAAGCTTACGAGAATTCTTCTTTATGAAGCAACAAAGAACCTTCCGCAAAAAGAAATTGAAATAGAAACCCCGCTGACAAAATTTAAGACAAAAACAATTAATCCGGATATAAATATAATAATTTCACCCATTCTTCGAGCCGGACTTATTTTTACGGATGAAGCTGTTGACATTCTTCCTCAGGCAGCAATACGCCATATTGGCATGTATCGGGATGAAAAAACTCTAAAACCTGTATGGTACTACAATAAAGTTCCTATGCCGGTCGATAAACCCGAAAATTATTATGTTTACATAACAGATCCCATGCTTGCTACGGGTAATTCATTAACGGAAGCCATAAAACTATATGTGGATAAAGGTATACCGGAAACTAATATCTGCGCAGTATGCATGATATCCGCACCAATAGGTATAGAAAATGTTTTTAACAAATTTCCTGCAATTACACTAATTGTTGCGGCAGTAGATTCGCACCTAAATGAGCGCGGATACATTGTTCCCGGCATGGGGGATGCCGGAGATAGAATTTTTAATACGTAAAGATTTGTAAATTGGAAAATATATTAAAGCAATTTTTTATAATAGTATTATTATAAATATATGGACAAAAATATAACAAATATATTAACAAAAAGAGAAACAGAAATACTGAACTTAATTATTGAAGGCTTGAGTAATCAGCAGATAGCCAAAAGGCTTTCTATCTCCATACACACTGTAAAAGCTCACATTGAAAGTATTTACAGGAAGTTCGGAGTTCACAATAAAGTACAAGCTGCAATCTATGCTGTAACTCACAATCTTGTAGATATAAGTTTGTTCTAAAACTTACTTATAAGCACAGATTGTGCTGGAGTGTATGCTTTCAAATATTCTATTGCGTTATCCGGTGTATTCGCAATATAATATAGGTTTTCGCTTCCTTTCTTTGCAAAATTACGCTTTATAATGCTGTCAAAAAAATTTACAAGCCCGTCATAAAAGCCATCAGTATTTAGAATTATAATCGGTTTTGAATTATAGCCCAGTTGTTTTTGAACAATCATTTCCGAGATTTCTTCTAACGTACCGAAACCGCCTGCCAGAGCAATTACAGCATCAGAGATTTCATCCATTTTAGCTTTTCTTTCTCTCATACCCGAAGTTAAAATAAATTCCTCACAGTCCTCCGGGTTCCCGAAACCTAAATCATAGAGTCGTTGAGGCATAACGCCGATTATTTTTCCTCCGTTTGCTTTTACTGCTCCCGCACAAGAATACATCAACCCCAAACGACTTCCGCCATATACTATATTTAAGCCGTTTAAGCCCAACAAGGTTCCTAATCTTTCAGCATCTTTGTAAAAACATTCAGGCAGTTTATCAGAAGATGAGGCAAACACACAAACATTATGCATCAATCAAAACTTCCTCCAATTAAATAATAATTTGAACAGCATAATCCGGTTCCCTCTTTAGAACATTCTTGCTTTTGAATGTTTACCGGATCATTTTTGCAAAACGGTTCAAATCTGTCTGAATATATATTAAGTCCGAAAACATCCTTACCCCATACATTAGGACCAGTTTCACCGTTAACATCATACATCAGCAGACCGCGTAATTCTCCTTGCGGAGAATCAAATAATTTAACAGCTGCTATAGCATTTGTCTGCGTTAATTTATAATCTCTGAAACGATATGTATTGTTAGGGAATGTACCATTTAAAAAAGTTATTTTATAAGGTTCAGCATTACTCTTTATTTCACCTGAAACAACAGAGTTAAAAACTCTTTTAAAATCAAAATCTTTATTATCTTTTTGCGTATTTATAGAATAAAAAATATTTGCAAAGTCTGTCTGCACACTTCTCCAACGCGAAATATTTTTAGCCTGCATTGTATCATCAAGCGATAAAGGAGCTACCAAAAATGCCACTATTAAAAAAATTACAAACAATATTGACACTTCTATTATAGTAAATGCTTTTTTCATATACCCTCTTTCTATGCCTAAATTACCACCTTGCATCTTTATATAATTATACATTAGTAATACCTTTTTGGCGATATAATATTTAGAAATTCAATATATTAGAAGGAGAAAAAAGCAGCCACTTATATAAATGGCTGCTTTTTTCTCCTTCTAAATCCTTCCTTTATACAGCTTTTTGTACCTTACCTGCTTTTAAACAAGAAGTACAAACTGTCATTTTCTTAGTCTGTCCGTTTACATTCACTCTGATTTCTTGTAAATTAGGAGTTTGTCTTTTTACAATTTGTTTATGAGAAAATGTTAATTTTGCTGCTTTTAAAGGCTTCTTGCCGCATACTTCACATTGTTTTGACATAATTCTATTTCCTTCTTTCTACCAGTGTAATAAAAGTGTACATTAAAAGGTTTTATTTTACAAGAGCATATTGTAAAATTATTGTTACAATTTATAAAATTTAATTGTTTACAGGTTTTGTCAATTGTATGGAAGTAAATTTTAAAGCAAGACATATCGCAGTTACACAAAATAAATTCAAAAATGTACTCACAAAAATAGATATATATGAGCTATCCAAACGTGACAAAAACTTTTTGGAAAATTTGAAACAATCCGTTAATATTTCGGCTATGATGCCAGAATTGAGCGAATATTCAAGTAAAAGATGGCAGAAAGTTTTTGACTACGGGGTTCAGAATGCATTACTTCCGGATTATAAATCATATATAGCTGTAACACAAAATAAACCCTGCTGTCTCTTAACCTGTATTAAAAACGGTAATATACTTACATTAGACAGTATTTGCGATATACCTGTCAACAAAAACAAACGTGCCAATTTTGCGGGAAGTACACTTTTCTGCGAACTGTTCAAATTTGCAGATGAACTTAAGGCTAAAGCTATTGAACTTTTTGCAGTAACTGACGGAGAATTTGACGTTATAACCAAATACAAGGGCAAAGGCTTTAAAGAAGTTGGAGCACAAAACGGCTATATAAAAATGAGCTGCAATAAATTCAAAATTAAAGAGCAGTTGTCAGAACTGCTCTCTAAAATAACATATAAACCTGTAAACAAGTCACAGGAAATTGATTTAAACGGGTTAATATTCTGAAGACTCATAATCATCGGCATCCTGAAGTGATGATAAATCTGAAGAATATTTTGCATCAAAATCATCAGGCAAGTATTCATTATCCGGCCAAATTGTTTCTTCATCAAAACGACAGGCACTGAGGTTTTCCGAAGCAGAAAAGTCCGAATTTGTTAAGTCCGCGCCTTGGAAAACGGCTCCTGCCATATCAGCATCCGAAAAGTTACAATAATCGGCTTTGGAATAACTAAAGTCTGTTCCGTTTAAAACAGATTCGCCAAAAGAGCATTCTATTATATTCGCTCTTGTAAAATCAACAGAGGTTAAATCACAAGCTTCAAACTTAACGTCAGTAAGATGCGCATCCGCAAATGATGATGATGTCAAATCCACATTTACAAAATTAGCACCCTCAATGGATGAATTAGAAAAATCCATCTCACTTAAATCTACACCGCCGGAGGCATTTTTCACTTCTTCATTAAAAGCGTCTACATCAGTTAATACAAGGTTTACAAGTTCTTCTTTTGATAACATTTTATTTTTCCTTTTCAGCTTATTAAATTCATTTGCATAGCCAATAATACTGCCTGTGTACGATTAGTTACTTTCAATTTCTTAAAAATGCTGTTTAAATGTGTTTTTACCGTAACATCTCTGACAAACAGTTTATCTGCGATTTCCTGATTGCTTGCACCTTGTGCAACCAAAGCAAGAACTTCTTTTTCTTTAGGCGTTAATGCGTCTATATTTACATCTTTATTAAGAGTCTTTTCGGATTTTGGATTTACTTCTTTTTGCCAGCGGCATCTTCTTAAAACGGCTTCTATTCTGGCAAGGAGATTCGGTAGTATAAACGGTTTTACAATATAATCATCCGCGCCTATTTTTAGCCCTGATACGACTTTTTGGTCCTCGCTTACCGCCGTAATCATGATTACGGGAATGTATTTTACATCTTTATTATTTCTTATTGCCTTTAAAGTATCCCAGCCATCCATATTGGGCATCATCACGTCCAGCAATATAAGATCAAAATTTTTGTTATTATTCAGAATTTTTAAAGCTTCCAATCCGTCTTTTGCAACCGTAACATCATAACCGTACATCGGCAAAGCGTCTGCGAGGTATTTCGGATTGTCATCTACTATAAGTATTGAAGCTATTCCGTCCATATTTATACAAGTTTCTCCTTTAATGCTTTAAGTGCGGCCTGTAATCTGTCATCGACCTCAAGTTTTTGTAATATACTAGCCACATGCGCTTTGGTCGTATTTATACTTACAAAAAGTTCTTTTGCTATTTCTATATTACTGTAACCTTCAGTTATAAGCTTGAGAATTTGAGTTTCTCTGGAAGTTAATCCGTAATCTCTTTCCGGTTTGGAAGCTGCATTTTCCTGTGATTTGGTCGCAGCTTCAAGAACTATATGTGAAATAGAAGGATCAAACCAGGCTGCGCCGTCCAATACAGATTGTACAACCTGAATAAGCCTTTTAGGATTTATCTCTTTTGAGCAATAAGCATTTGCTCCGGCTTTAAGACTGTTTAAAACTTCCAGTTCATCATTGTGTGAAGTAAGCACTACAATTTTTATATCTCTGTTCAGCGCTTTTATTTTTTTAGTCGCTTCAATACCGTTCATGCCGGGAAGTCCTAAATCCATTATTATTAGATTTATTTCATTATTTGAAGCTATCTCAATACCTTTTTCTGCCGATTCTGCTTCAAATATTGTGCCTACAAAATCGCACCCTTCGAATGCTGTTTTTAGCCCGAAACGAGTTAATTCATGATCTTCTACAATTAAAATATTACTTTTCATAAACACCCGGATTTACATCAGAAGCATAGTCAGAATTTAATATTGAGCATCTGATAAGCGACTGATTTGCAAGTTCTACATCACCTTTTGCTCTTAGTACAAGGCTTAAATAATAATAGTATTTAAAATTATTAGCGTCAATATAGTAAGAATTGTTCAGATATGTTGCGGCCATAGTATAGTTTTTATCTCTTATTGCTAAATTAGCCAAACCGAGCCATATATCATTATTTGAAATATCGATTGATGCAACTCTGGGTAAATAGTAGTCTGCTTTTTGCGGGAAAACCTTTAAAGATTCAACAAGCAAATCTTCATCATACTGATTTTTTTTCAAAAGCTTTTCATACATTTTTTTTGATTTTTTATCCTTTTCCATTGCCAGATATGTTTTTGCCATACCTATAACAGGCTCTGTATCTTTTGTAACCCTTTTCGCTTTTTTATAATATTTTAAGGCCTCATCATACTTTCTGTCATCATAACTTAAGTCAGCCAGAGTTATAGCTGCCAGATAATTGTCCGAATCTTCTCTGAATGCTCTTCCTGCATATTCACGGGCTTTCAGAGGTTCATCATTATCATAGTAGATTTTGCCCAATAAAGAAAAAATCTGCGGGCTGTATTTTTTTGCCTGTAATATAGCCGATTGCAGCACTTTTGTTGCTAAAAGACTTTTCCCTTGTAAATGATAGTAATACGCAAGATGATAATCCTTTAAAGCTTCTTCTTCAGCAGTTTTATACAAAATATATTCTTCTGTTGCCCTTACTTTTTGTTGAAAGTCAACAGTTTTAAAAGATATTTTTTGAATTTTATTCAAAACTTTCAGTGCCTGTTTTGATTTATTTGAATCTGCAAGAATTTTAGCTTTTAAAGCAAGATAATTTACATTCATGTCATTTTCGGTAATGGCATTATTTATATACTTAAGAGCCTGACGAAGGTTGTTTGACTTATAAAACCCCAGAGCTATCAAGTAATTTTTATAATCACTTTCGGCGGCTTGCGTACCGCTCAATAGCTCTGAAGTTGTTTCTATAGCCATATTGTTGTACATGATGTTTGAATATGCATCAGCAAGATAAATAATATCTTTAGGATTAACCATTGCGGAAGGATAATAATATTTTTTTATATCGTTTACGTATGATGCGGTAAAATTATTTGAATCCAGTTTTTTTATCAAAGCATCAGACAAATCAAAGAAACCGAATTCTGCCATTTTCATTGCATATACAAGAAAAACATAATCGTCATGTGAAGCTCTTTGAATAAGATCATTAAAGTCATCATAAGAAGCTTTTACATTTGTCTGTGCAAAGCGATTTTCTGCAGATGCATATTTAGCTTTTACAAAATTATCTTTGATTACCATATCCATATTAGCAACATTTGTCTCAGCTTTTACCTTTAAAGGTTTTTGCTCGGAAGCATAAACTGCCGTTGCCGATACAAGAGTCAATATAACCAGTTTTATAACAATCTTATTCATGCTCTAAATCTACACCTACGTAATATTTATTAAACACTTGTAATAACTTGTTACTACAATTATTTACTATTGAGTAATATAAATCAAGTAGGTTATATTTTGCCAGAGTTTCCAAATCATCTTTTTCAATTGTCATGTGGTTCTCCGTAACAAATACACCTACGATTTTATTTAATTTTATTGCAAGGAATTTATCAACAACTTTGGGATCAAAATGCGAACCGGCTCCATTCTTAATAATATCAATAACTTTTTCTATTGGCATTTTATCGCGGTAGTGGCGTTTTGAAGTTATTGCGTCAAATACGTCCGATACGGCAAGAATTCTCCCCCCAAAAGGGATTTCCTCACCCTTCAAATGTCTGTAATATCCTGTACCGTCATATTTTTCATGGTGGGAACAAGCTATTTCCGTAATTTGTTGAAAATCTTTGGACATATGAATTTTTTCCAAAATATGATGTGTTATTTCAACATGTTCCTGGATATGTTTGTATTCCTCTGGTGTCAACTTTCCTTCTTTTTGGAGAACAGAGTCTCTGATACCGATTTTGCCTATATCATGAAGCGCAGCAGCTTTTTCAAGTATATACAAATCATTTTTTTCCATGCCAAATTCTCTGGCAATAAGAGAGGCAAACATTTTGACTCTGGAAGAATGACCGGCAGTAATTTTATCCCGAGCATCAATAGAAGTAGCCAATGTCTCAATGAAACTGTCCAAAACAACTTTCTGCTCCTCGAGAAGCTTTCGCTGCTTTTCGAACAATTGGGCATTTTCAAGAGAAATACCAGCACTTGAAGCTATTGCAACAAGCAAATCTTCATCATCAGGGGTAAAATATTCTCCGAATTTGTTAAGTACCTGAAATACACCTATTATTTCCTGATTAAAATTCTTTATAGGCATACATAAAATGGTTTTGGTCCGATAGCCGGTTTTTTTATCAACATCACGGTTAAACCGCTTGTCTTTGTATGCATCTTTTATGTTAATGGTTTCTCCTGTTTTTACAACATGTCCGGCAATACCTTTATCCGCAGGAATTCTTAGTTCTTTTGTATCTAACCCCGTTGCTACTTTTGAATAAAGCTCGTTATTTTCTTTATCATACAAATAAACCGTGCATCTATCCGCTTTCATTGCCGTTTTTGTTTCTTCGGCAATTGTTTTAATCAGCAAATCAATGTTCTTTTCGGCTGCAACGGCTTGCCCGATGTTAACAAGTGCAATCAGCGGATCTTTTGTTTGATTATGACTGTTGTAATGACTTACGGCAGGGCATTTCAAGAGTGAATTAAGCTTCTCAAAAAAATCAGTTTTTTGCGCTTTTATGGACAATTTGCGTGCTTTGTTATAATTAATGGAATAAAGTACGGTATTTTTCTCTTTAAAATTTATAAACCCGAGAATCATTTCATGCAAGATTTTAGTAATATCATCTTTGGACTGCTCTACAAGAAAAGTTGTGTCATCCATAAACTGATAAAATGTATCGTAATCATTTTGCAAAAAGGCCCCTAGAGCAAGCAAACTCAGACAGATTGCAGTGTCATCATTGTAAATTTCCCGATGTTTCTCGATTCTGTCTTTTACTTCGTCATACTTACCGTTAAGAATTTCGGAAACTGACTCATAAATAAAATTTTCTAAAGTCATTTGCCCTCTCTGTTTATTGTATAATGATATAATAAAATTAACTTTTTGGCAAAGGGTAAAATGAATAAAATAACTATACTTATACCTGTATATAATGAAAAAAAATCTCTGCCTGAGATTTTAAAGCGGGTAGAGAATGTTGAGTTTGGTCTGGAAAAAGAGATAATACTTATAGATGATTGTTCCACCGACGGTACAAAAGATTTATATCCGTCTCTGCCGTATAAGGTGCTGTACCATAAGCGGAATATGGGAAAAGGCGCTGCCTTAAGAACAGGTTTTGAGCAGGCCTCCGGCGATATAATAATTATTCAGGATGCGGATTTAGAGTATAATCCAGAGGATTATAAAGCTCTGGTTGAAAAGATTAAGGATAACACGGCAGATGTTGTTTACGGCTCACGACTATTGGATAAACGAAACAGAAAAAATTTTCTACCGCTCAGCTATATCGGGAATATAACACTTTCATTTCTGACCAAACTGCTTTTCAAGGTAAATATTACGGATATGGAAACTTGTTATAAAGCTTTCAGGGCAGATTTTATAAAAAATGTAAAAATTGAATCCGACCGATTTGATTTTGAACCCGAAATAACTGCAAAAGTTTTAAAGAGAGGTGCTCGTTTTATTGAACTCCCCATATCTTACAATGCAAGGACCGTTACCGAAGGAAAGAAAATAACCTGGAGAGACGGCGTCAGAGCTATTTTTACACTTATCAAATTCAGATTTACCGATGTCTAGAAACCCAATTTTCCAAAACCCTTAACGGAGCTCTTGTTATTGCAAGAGCCCAGGCGGAAATATTTTTTGTAATAACGCTTAATGCAGCAATATTTGCACCTTCCTCAATTGTTACAGGGGCTACTATAACAGAGTTTGAACCGATTTTCACATTGTCTTTTATCACTGTTTTGCTTTTTACTTTTGTTAAAGGATTGTAGTTTGCGGTAATCGTACCAGCCCCGATATTTACATCCGAACCGATTTCACTGTCTCCCAAATAGGTTAGGTGACAGGCATTTGTATGAGATTTAATCGTCGTTTTCTTTACCTCTACAAAATTTCCGACTTTTACATAATCCTCAAGCACAACACCGCCTCTCAGGTGTGCATAAGGTCCTATTTTGCAGTGAGACCCGATTTTGTTTTTGCCGTTTATATAGCAGGAGGGGTAAATCACAGTATCCGCACCGATTTCCGTTTCAGGGCTTATCCATGTCGTATCGGGGTCAACGATTGTAACTCCGTTGTCAAGGTGTTTCTTTACAACTCTACTGTTTAACAGTTTGTACGCTTCGGCTAAATTTGCCTTGGAATTTATGCCAAAAATCTCTTCATTGTTTTTTAGAGTATACGCGCTTACCTTGAGTTTGTTTTCATTTCCCCATTTAATAATATCTGTTAAATAGTATTCTCCTTGTGCATTATTAGTATTCAGCTCTGAAAATGCTGCCTTAATTTTTCCCCAGTTTA
>CALUPJ010000136.1 GCA_944322555.1 Candidatus Gastranaerophilales bacterium
GGGTAAATGAAGGGGTAAATGAAGGGGTAAATGAGAAAATAGCATCTCTATATCCGGTGTTATCAAAATATAATAATACAACTTCGCCCAATATACAGACCTTTTTAGCCGGGATTTACCGCAAGACAAAGATTCCGGATGCTTTTGGTCCTCTTTGTGCAATGCTCATCAGAAACTCTGTTAACCCGCCGCAGAATTGTAATTTTGATGCTAACGAAGAAATCGGCGGAGCAATTTTAAACTATTTAGCTTAAAATTTGTTACAAACCCGCAAAATTTTTTTTCAGGCGTTTTGTTTTGACTATAATGAAAGAAGAATCTAAATGCAAATAAATAGTATTAACAATTCAAAGAATTATTATCAGCCGAACTTTAGAGCTTATTTAGATAAAGGCGTTTTAAAAAATTTCCGAAAAGAATTGCCTAACTATAACATAGATTTTATAAAGGACAGTATTTCCACTATAAAAAGCGCGAATAATGCCGTTAAAAATTTAGGGTGCAAAAATACAAAAATAACAATATCTGATGAAGTAGTATCTGACAGCATGAGAATCGGCAATATACATAAAGATTACAAGGAAGTATCAATGATAATCAGTTCTCCGTTTTTTGACAGTACATATAAAATTCCCGTTCGTAAAGATTGTTTCTTTCATGATTGGGCTTATTTAGCATCTAACGGATTAAAATACTTTACCGACAACAGAATCGGCAAAGAAGAAATGGATAGAATCTAGACTTCTATATTGAAAACAGAAGCACGGAGAAAAAATAAAAAGCTTTGCAGAGATTTTATAGAGGAATTAAAATATTCAAAATATATGGATAAAGACAGTTATCGTCATTGGATGCGCATTGCTGACAATATAGATGATGCAAGGACAGCCGTTGAAAAGAATAAAATATTTGAAGATTTTGATGAATATCTGAATAAAATATAAATTTTGAAGCCCCGGAATCGTATAAAATGTTACAGCCGGGGCTTTCTAATATCACAAGGTAAATAAATTTTTCCTCTAACGAATTTTTGTTGCCAGTCTGTTATCGTTTAACTTAACATTATCAAAATATATCATGCGCTTTTTTACATTTCCGTATCCAAAATGGGGATAATTAACAGTTAATATACCCAATTTGCCATTAATATCAATATACTTTTGGAAATTTTTCAAAAATTGTATTTGTTTTTCACGCGGCAAGCTGTTAATTATATTTCTGAAATCTGAAATAGAATCTGATGTATCGGATGTCTTAGAAGGCATCCTGTACTCAAAATTTTTTAAATGATATGTTTTTTCAATTTTTTCTTCCATTTTTTTTATGAAATCCACCTGCTGAGGCTGCTCTTTAGCATATGTAAATCTTATTTTCAGATTAGGAAGCTTTTGCAAACGGTCAAGTAATTTAATTGTTTTATTTGTTATATTTAATTCTTCCGCATTACTGCTTATTATCCCGTTTTTCTTCAACAAAGCATCCATGCCGTTTTCAGTATCTATATTGATTATTACATTATCAAATATTTTATTCCCTTGATTATTGTTATTAACGAGACTTTCTACACCATATTCTCCAAAAAAGCTGCCTTTCTTAGGTGACAAATCAAAAAGATTAATAATAAGGTTTGTATTATTATTTTCTTTTTCTGACATAAATATACTCGGGAATTTTATTGATGATAATTTATTCCGGCTTCGGCCCAGAGATGATATTTCTCTGCTTTTATGAAAAAGCGGATTTTTATTTATATCTTTTTCTTTCGTTATAAAAGAACAGTCAAGATTTTCCTGTTTACACATTTCTTCAAGTTCTGTTAATATCTCTTTGCACAATTCCTGTGTTTGCTTTTTACTGTATAAATACCCTTTGGTCATTACTGCGTATTGAGGATCTACATAAAAGTTACCCGAATTCATTGCCGGTAAAAAAGTTTTCAGTACATTTGCCATCCTTTTTACATATTGTTTTTTTATTTCCAAATATGACTTTAAATATTTTTGTGCTGTCGTACTGTCTTTGTCTTTATATTCAAAATATTGCTTATATGCATTGTTGGCTTCTACCATATATTTATGAAACGGATGTATGGATATTTGGACTTCTTTGAATATTTCTGGATGTTTTTGAACTTTTTTACAAATATTTTCAGCAGCTTTTGTTGCAAAAGCATCATCTGTATCCCAGCCGGCAGTTGAAAATATATATTTAAGTTTTAAATTATCATACACTGTTTCTGCAATCTCGGAAACATCATGCGCTTTCCCGTTGTTATCAAACATCCTCTGGCTGATAGGATCTGCATCCAGTATTGTAAAAAATCCGCCGAATTTTTTGCCTAAAATATTAAATCCCAAACGTTCATTCAACTGTTTTATATCCGTGCAGGATTTTTTAAAATCTTCCCATTTTATTAGTGTTTTAGCAAAATCATATTCATGCGCTAATTTCGGAGCCTTTAAAAAACAGTGCAAACATTCATTGTGGCAACCTATTTGTATAGCATTTCCTACTGTGTTCTGAAAAAGCGGTAAGTCTGCAGGTGAAATTGTCTTAAAAGTTTTAAGCCCGTACAATATTCCGGCCAATTTATTAAAATCTAATTGTTCAAAACCTTCAATTTTTATATTTTGTTTCTTCAAATTTTTCAAATATTCTATAGTATCTTTATATGATTTTACACCGCTGATTATAGAAGAATTTTTGCATTTATTGCTGTCAAAATTAAGATATTGTTTCAAAAGCTTACCGGCCTGTTCCGGCGAAGGATTTTTTATAGTACATTCTGTCAGTTTTGTAGAAACATTGTTTATAACAGGGGAAAATTTTATCGATTGTATTTGCATTGGATAACCTTTATTTAACTTTTTATTTTTATTAAAACTGTAGAAAAAAAAATTTGCTCAACATTTGTTTTTTTACAAATCTTAATAAGTTGAAGATGAGAAAAATCAAAATGACGATTTTTTGAACTTTTTCAAATCCGGTTTCAGATGTGTAAACCAAAACAAAAAATCAGAAAAATAATAAAAAATACTCAAAAAACTATTTATATCAAATTACTTTAGTAAAAATGTCCTGATGTATTTGTGAGCAAGTTTCAATTCGGTTTCATCAAGCTTTTCAATCATGGATATAATATCAGATTTCAGATTTGGTATATCCTGAAGATGATAAAACTCAAACAAATCCTTCGGCTCGACTTGAAGCGCCAGCGCGAGTCTTTCTAACAAATCGGCAGACGGAAAGTTTTTTCCGCCTTCTATACAGCTGATATGCTTATCATCAACATTAACCAATTCCGCCAGCTGCGCCTGGGTTAAATTTCTTTTCTTGCGAAACTCTTTTATTTTTTGCCCGAATAAATTTTTAATATTTTGCATAGCCTTCTCTTGTTTCATTTTATAAGGCTTTTAAACTTTTTAAAATGGATAATAAGGTAAAAATTTGACTAAAAATTACGTATATGGTAGCATTTATTACAGAACAGGTAACTTATTAATATTAATTTACGTATTAGGTTGTTTAAATTTGCTATGAAATTTTTTGTTTTATTAAGAATAAATATAAAAAACGGAAAATTAAAACAAATTAGGGTTTTTGAAATTCCGATTCTGGAATACGGAATTAAAAATCAGAAAAAAATCAGACCGAGATGCCCGTTGTTTTATCAATTTAAATTTGATAACAAAAAACCTGTATTTTATTTAAAAATTAACAGAGATACGGATTACACATATTTATGCCTGCAGCATTGGATCGATACACTCGATTATTTAGACCGTGATTTTTATATTTTATGTGACAGGCAAAAGCTTGAAAAAAATGTACTAAGAAAAATAACTTTTTATAATACAAATATAAAATTCATTAAAAGCTGCAAAAATTCTGCACTCAAAAAGATTGTTGACAAAATTGCAACTAAATGGTGGTTTAATGCAACATTCGCTCATTTAACAACTTTTTTTCATGCCCGCCAAAATAAAATAAATAAATTTTGGAATATTGATGCCGATGATACAATGTTTGCGCTGGAACCGCAGGAAATAGGCAATCTGCTTAAAAATGTGGAAAAATATGCGGCAAAAGAAGATATAAAAACATTATCTCTGGATATGTGGCATAGCAGGACACGGAAAAAACATTGGTCTTTCGGGATTACGTACAATAATAATTTTTTAGAAATATTTGATATTTTTAATTCTCTAAAGAATTCTTCCTGGCAAAAATTTTACGAAAAATATGATATAGCTTTTAATCTGGATTGGTTTTTTACTTATTTAAAAGACAAAATGAAATATAAAATAGAAAGTTTTTATGTTGAAAACTGTTATTTTATACATTGGGGAAATTTTATTATTAATCCCATAGGAAGCAGCATTTGTCATTGGCATGCCGGAATTCTCGCATTTCCCGTACTTTCAGAGATATATAAAGATAATGATTTGGGTAAAATACCCGTTGCTAATGATTGTATTAAATTTGAAATAAATAAAACCTGCGATTTCGGGGATTTTGTTTACAAATATCTTTCTAATATTAAACATTTTCCCAAAGAACTCCAGAATCTTCACAGGGTAAAAAAATACGGAAACCACGGAAAATTGAACAGATATTGCCGTTAACCAGCTCAGTGCGTTATCAATTTGAGGCCGGTAATACCGCATAAAATTAAACCTATGCATAACAGACGCATCGCGGTTATCGGCTCTCTAAACAGGATTATCCCGAAGATTACCGTTCCCAGAGTTCCTATTCCGGTCCAGATAGCATAAGCAGTCCCCAGAGGTAAATTCTTCAGTGCGAGAGCCAGAAAATAAAAACTCAATACCATACAAATAACAGTTATAACAGAAGGTATCAGCTGCGAAAAACCATGTGAAAGTTTCAACCCTACAGCCCAGCTTATTTCAAACAAACCGGCAATTAACAATAAAATCCAATGCATTTTCGCTCCTTTCAGATATTGCCAAAAGTTTACCTTTTCAATGTATAAGGTTTTATGACATTTTATTCCGCAGCAAATCAATACTTATCTGCTGCCCCTGAAAACTTTTATTTTATTATATAACAAAATTTTCCGATAATATGCTATAATATATAAGGCAAAATGAAAAGGAGCTTTTATGACTGTATTATCAAGATCCGTATATGTGCTTGCAGCGCTTGACGCTTTAATAATATCTTTTGTAACAATATTTACTTTTATCGGCTTTGTGAGTTCGCTGCCGCAATTAATTTTTATTGTATTCTGGTTTTTGCTTATATCAGTTTTTATTTTATACGCAAAAGGGTATTATAATATTCGTTCATACGGACTTAAAGATATTTATCTTTTATTTGAAGGAATTACTGTATCTGCAGTTATAACCTCTATTCCGCTTTTGTCTGCCGGATTTAATTTAGTAACCTTTCTTTTGCTTGTAATTACTGCTATCGGAGTCTTTGCCGGCATTTTGCTCTGCAGGCTGTTGTTTTTGATATATTTGAAATTTTTTAAGGCTACCAAAAATGTTCTTATAGTAGGCGCCGGACAAGACGGTAAATTAATAGCCGAAAAAATTCAGGAAAGACCTGAATTGGGCCTTAAGGTTGTAGGTTTTCTTGATGATAATATGAACACTATAGAAGATGAAGACTCTACAATACCGATACTCGGCCTTACCTGTGATTCTGAAGCCGTAATCAAAGACAATAATGTAAAACTGGTTATAGTTGCGGTCAAATCAAGAATGGATTCTTCCACTCTTACTGATCTGGTCAAAGGAATTCCGCTGGGAGTTAAAGTCTGGAGAATGCCTAAGTTTTATGAAAAAATTACACACAAATATCTTGTATCAAAAATGACGGTAAACTGGCTTTTCTATAATTGTGTGCAGAAAAAAGCACTTTTATATGCATATTTAAAAAGATTTTGCGATATTATATTTTCTATTGCAATATTGATTGTGACATTACCACTTTCAGTTATTGCCATGATAGGAATTAAATTGTCCGATTTAGGCCCAGTATTCTTTTTCCAAAACAGAATAGGTAAATTCGGCCAGCCTTTCAAAATGATAAAATTCCGCACAATGTATCAGGATAAAGTTGAAGAAGATTTTGATGATGACTTAAATGAAGTTCACGCGGATGATAAAAGAATCATGCCTTTCTGCAAAGTGTTGCGAAAATTCCATATTGACGAACTTCCCCAGATGATAAATGTATTACGCGGAGAAATGAGTATCGTAGGACCGCGCCCTGTAAGAGAAGAAGTATATTATGAAAATAAAGACCGGATGCCCTTCTGGGAAAGCAGAAACTGGGTTCGCCCCGGTTGGTGCGGCTGGCAGCAGATAAATATCTGTGAACCGCTAGCGGAAGAACGATTGGAATATGATTTGTACTATATAAAACATCGGCACATATTGTGGGAATTTGCAATTCTTGTTCAATATGTAGCAAAAGTTTTTTCCGGCAGATGCAAATAAGCCCAAATATTTTCTGTTTTTGCTATAATAAGAAAAACAGGAGATTAAATTATGCTAGAGATATTGAAAAAGAGTGCAACGGAACAAAGCAATGCAATCAGAAATAAAGAAGTTTCTGCTATTGAATTAACCAGGGCTTCATTAGAACGAATAAAATCAGTTGATGAAAAACTCGGAGCTTTTAATTCTTTAACGGAAGATATTGCTTTGGAAACGGCAAAAAAAGTTGACGAAAAGATTGCAAAAGGTGAAGAATTGCCTTTACTGGCAGGCGTACCGCTAGCCTTAAAAGATAACATGAATCTTATCGGATCTAAAACAACCGCCTCCAGTAAAATTCTTGAAAATTTTGTTTCACCGTATAATGCAACAGCAACGCAAAAACTTTTGGATAATTTAATCCCTATCGTAGGAAAAGCTAATCTGGATGAATTTGCAATGGGGTCTTCCAATGAAAACTCCGCATTTAAGAAAGTTCACAACCCCTGGAATTTAAACAAAGTTCCCGGAGGTTCATCAGGCGGTTCTGCGGCATCAGTTGCTTCTTGTGAAGCTGCTCTGGCTTTAGGCTCTGATACCGGCGGAAGTATCAGACTGCCTGCAAGTTTTTGCGGAATAGTCGGCATGAAACCGACTTACGGAAAAGTCTCAAGATATGGTTTGATAGCATTTGCATCATCTCTTGATCAAATTGGACCTTTTGCAAGAACCGTAGAAGATGCGGCAGCTCTTTTAGAAGTTATCTCCGGCTATGATTTTCACGACTCTACATCTTTAAAACTGCCTGTTGAAAATTACAGAAACAGTTTAAACAATGATATAAAGGGAATGAAAATCGGTGTTGTCAAAGAACTTGTATCAGAAGGCCTTACAGACGATGTTAAAAAGGCGATAGAAAATGCTGTTGAGACATACAAGGCTCTTGGTGCCGAAGTTGTAGAAATTTCTCTTCCGAATTTAAAACACTCTATCGGAATTTATTATATTCTTGCAACGGCAGAATGCAGCTCAAATCTTGCAAGATTTGACGGGGTAAGATATGGACACAGAACGGCAAATGCCCAAAATCTTCTTGAAATGTACTGTAAAACACGTGCAGAAGGTTTCGGACCGGAAGTTAAACGCCGCATAATGCTTGGTACTTATGCTTTGTCTTCTGGCTACTACGATGCCTATTACAAAAAAGCTTTACAGATGAGAAGAGTTGTAACAGAAGACTTTATCAAAGCTTTTGCAAAAGTAGACGCTTTAATTTCACCCACTTGCCCGAATACGGCTTTTGATTTAGGTGCAAGAACAGAAGATCCGCTTGCGATGTATTTGACGGATATTGCAACGATTTCAGCCAATCTTGCAGGACTTCCGGCTATCAGTATTCCGGCAGGGTTTGACAGTGAAGGTATGCCTATAGGGCTTCAAATAATGACGCCTCAACTTACGGAAGCAAAACTGTTTAATCTGGCTTATAAATTTGAACAGGCTCACGATTATTACAAAAAGCTTGCAAATATTTAGTTGCTCTTCCCTGCTCTATAACCACAATACGTATAGATAAAAGGCAACAGTTTTTCAAGATGCAGTTTGTCTATCAGCGGGAATTTTGCAAGCACAAGTACACCTACGGCATCATCAATATTTGCAATACAATCCAACAGAGTGAGTTTTCTGTCCGGTCTTTTGTCATACGGATCACATATTAGATTGGAAATTGATGCAGAACCGTACATACCGACAAGTAAACCGCCCGCGATTGACAGCATTTTCCCCGGAAGATTATTAAAATTCTTACTTTCTTCACAGAGTTTAAGAACACCGCCGACAATCCAGGTAGGAACTGCTGCATTTAAAAATTGGAAAACACCTTCCCGGACTTTATTTTGCCGTGTAGATTTATTTTCACCAATCATACCCGTACATACGCCGCCAATAACAGATGTACCTGATAATAAAACCATATCGCTCAAATTATATTTAAGCTTAAACGGATTTTTTACTTTTTGTTTCTTCATAAGATAAAGCATCGGAATAACAGTACCTGCAATAGCTCCTAAACCGGCTTTCAGTTTGTCGTTGTTTGTAACATCTCTTTCGAGCGCACGATGCCTTTTAATTGAAAACGAGCTTTTACCCCGATAGTTTTTGTCACCGTACTCGGGGTATGTATCCATTAATTCCAGGGTGGGATATTTGAAGTTGATATTATAGACTGTCATACACTTTACCCATGCAGATTATAACCGATAAACATAATTACGGCAAGTCTCGCTCAAGTAAACTTTTGTAAAGTTTACTTGAACACATGGCAATTCTCTGGCTTCAGTTGTTTTAACAAAGTAAAAGGAGCGTTCAGTATGGGTGTAAATGCAGAAGTTACAAAACGATTTAATAACGGCAATGTACAGGTCGAAATTTCTTCCAAAAATACAAAAACACAATATTATGAAGTTCCTGCAAACAGAGCGGACTCTTTTATAAAAGCTTATAAAGAAAGAAATAAAAAAGAGTTGTATCTGTCCAATACCGTCTTTGCCGGTTCAATTTTAGGCGGCACAATACTGACAAATGCTTTAATAAGAAAAATTATAAAAAATAAATTTGTTAAATTTACATTAGCAACAATTGGCGGTATTGCAGCCTGTACATTAACAACTATCGGTACCTGGAATCATATGGATAAGAAAAGAGCAGAAATGATGAAAAAATATCAAGCAAAAAAGATTTTTTATTCAGCATAAAATACTTTTAATAGACCGTTAACGATTGACCGGACTGTTCTAAAGTATATCTCTCCTATTTACACCTATTTACACCTTACTCCTTATTTCTGCAAGCCTTGAGCACCTGATACAATTTCAATCAGCTCCTGCGTAATAGATGCCTGACGAGCCTTATTATAATCTATGGTAAGTGTATTAATCATTTCCTCTGCATTATTTGATGCCGCAGACATTGCAGTCATTCTGGAGGCAAGTTCACTTGCGTTTGCTTCCAACAATGCTTGATATATGGAGTTTGTAATATACATCGGAACAAGCTGCTGCAATACAGCATGCGGAGAAGGTTCAAATTCCATTAAAGCATCTATTTCTTCCGTATCATCTTTTTCAGCTTTCACCGGAAGAACTTCCCAAGATACAATATTATAGGACATCATGTTATTAAAATGAGTTGTTATAATATCCACTTTATCAATTGTTCCGGAAACAAAATCTTCCGCTATATCTTCCGCAATTATATTTGCTCCTGTCGCAGTCGGTTCATTTGCGATGCTGATATACCCTTCTTTTAACTCGTAATTTCCGGTTTTATGCTTAAAAGCCGAAATTGCTTTTTGCCCTACGGGATAAATAACGGTTTTTATACCCTTTTCCGTATTGGATTTTATTCTGCTTAAAGCCGTTTTTACGATATTTGCATTATAAGCGCCTGCCAAACCTTAATTAGATGTTATTACAAGCAGCCCTTCGGATTTCACTTCTTTTTTTACAAGAAGTTCGGGATAATTATCCAGAGCACGTTCAACTTTTAAACCTATAGTAGAATACTCTCCGACTGCAGCAAGCATTTTTCTGAAAAGATGCAAAAGCTCATCGGAAAATGGTCTGGCTGCTTTTACCGTATTTTCGGCTTTTTTAACCTTTGCGGCAGCAACCATTTTCATTGCTTTTGTTATCTTTTTAGTGTTCTGTACACTTGATATTCTGCTTTTTATATCCTTTAAATTTGGCATTTATTTTATCCTTATAAAGTCTTGCCATATGCATCCAGCTGAGATTTGAGAGCGGAAATATCTTCATCTGATAATTTGGCTCCCTCATTCAATGCCTTGCTTAATTCGGGCATATTAGCTTCAAAGTATTCAAACCAGCCTGTTTTATACTCGCTTATTTTTTTGTTATCAATTGCATCAAGAAAACCTTCGTTTACCGCAAACAATATTGTAACCTGTTGTGCAACAGTAAGCGGCTTATATTGAGGCTGCTTAAGCACTTCCATAAGTTTTTCACCTCTGAGAAGCTGTTTCTTTGTTGCAGGATCCAAATCGGATGCAAATTGCGCAAACGCTTCCAGCTCCCTGTATTGAGCCAAATCCAAACGCAATTTACCGGCAACCTGTTTAATCCCCTTGGTTTGGGCTGCACCGCCTACACGGGAAACCGAAATACCTGCGTTGATAGCCGGTCTTACACCCGAGTTAAACAGAGCTGTTTCTAAGAAAATCTGTCCGTCCGTAATTGAAATTACGTTTGTAGGAATGTAAGCCGAAACATCGCCTGCCTGAGTTTCAATAATAGGGAGTGCAGTAATACTTCCACCGCCTAACTCATCATTAAGCTTAACCGCTCTTTCCAATAATCTGGAGTGAAGATAGAATACATCCCCCGGATAAGCCTCTCGTCCCGGCGGTCTTTTAAGAAGCAAACTCATTGCACGATATGCTTGAGCGTGTTTAGTCAGGTCATCATACACGATTAAGACGTGTTTTCCCTGTTCCATAAATTCTTCTGCAATCGCAACCCCTGCAAAAGGTGCAATATATTGAAGCGGCGCAGGCTCATTTGCTGTTGCCGAAACAATTATCGAATAATCCATTGCACCGTGTTTTTCTAATGTTTTGGCAAGCTGCGCAACAGTAGAAGCTTTCTGACCTATTGCAACGTAAATACAAATTACGTCACCGCCTTTTTGGTTAAGAATAGTATCTATGGCAATAGCAGTCTTACCTGTTTGTCTGTCACCGATAATTAATTCTCTTTGACCTCTGCCGATGGGGGTTAGAGCGTCTATAGCAGTCAATCCTGTTTGAAGAGGCTGGTGTACTGAACGTCTTGCAACCATACCGGGAGCAACTCTTTCTATCGGTCTTGATTTATCTGTCACAATTTCGCCTTTACCGTCTATCGGGCGTCCGGTCGGGTTTATGATTCTTCCAATCAAGGCCTCTCCAACCGGAACAGATGCGATTCGGCCGGTTGTTTTAACAGTCATACCTTCCTTAATATGTGTATATTCGCCAAGAATTACGACACCGACATTGTCTTCTTCAAGGTTCAGCGTAATACCGAGAGTACCTTTACCGTCCTCAAATTCTACCAACTCATTTGACATGACATTTCTCAGTCCGTAAATTCTCGCAATGCCGTCACCTACTTCCAATACACTTCCGATATTGGAAACTTCAGCTTTGGCTTCATAATTTCGAATATTCTCTTTTAAAATAGAACTGATTTCATCAGGATTTATAACTGCCATTTCCTACCCTTTCATTATACTTTTACTTAAATTTTCCAATTTATGTCTGATACTGTTATCAATAATTGTCTCATCTATATTAAATACCAGACCTGCTATAATGTCGGAATTTACTCCCCAATTAACAATTACATCTTTATGGAGCTTTTCCGCTATTTTATTTCTGATTTCTCTTTTCTTATCATCATTTAATTCAATCGCAGAAGTTACATCAACTCTTACAATGTTTTTCGCATCTTCCAGTTCTTTCTGAAATTCATCTGCAATTGTACCGATTATTGGTAATCTCTTTTTAAGATTCAGTGCTATAAGGAAATTGTAAACTATCGGCATTACTTTATTTTGAAATAACCTGCATATTACAATCTGTTTTTCTTCCGTAGAAATGGAAGGATTGTTAATTACTCCCGAAAGATCTGTCGATTTTTCAATATTTTCGGCAACTTCTCTTAAATCATCAAGTATATCTTCTTTGGACATACCTTCATTTTCGGAAGCAAGCTCCATAAGAGCTCTTGCCCATCTTTTTGCGGTTAATTCATAATTTTGTTTTACGGATGTTCCCATTTAAGCCTCATACCCGTTTAATGCTTCTATACTTTCATCAATTAATCTGTTATGCAAATCATAATTATTGTTTAACTCATTGATTATATGAGTTCTTGCAACATCAATAGACGCTTCTGACGCCCGTTTTAAAATATCATTTTTTACTAGTGCCGATTTATTTTCTGCTGCTTTTTGTGAATTATCCTTAATCCCTATAACAGTTTTGCGGGCATCTTCCAGAATTTTTTCACCGACGAGTTTTGCATTATTTTCTGATTTCTTTATTATACCGTCCACTTCTTCCTCAATATGAGAGAGAGTTTCTTCAATTTCTTTCAGATAAGATTCCGATTCTGTTTTTGTATTTTCGGAAGCTTCTATATTTGCCTTAACATCTTGTTTAGCTTTTTCAAGCATACCGCTTACGTTTATTTTTTTGCATACCCAGATGATAATTGCCAGAAATATGGCAAAATTAAACAAATTCGTCCTTGCAATATAATTAAGTATTGTACTCAAAGTCTCTTCCATTGTCGATTACCCGTTTTTCTCACCGATACAAAATTTTGTTGACCGCATCGTTATCAAACCCGCGGACTTCACTTCTGTACCCCAAAACCTTTTCAACAAT
>CALUPJ010000137.1 GCA_944322555.1 Candidatus Gastranaerophilales bacterium
ATTATATGCGTTAAACAATCCGACAAGAGGAACTTCATAATTTTTCCCGTTTACTTTCAAAACAGACCGGTCTTTATAAAGAGTAAATTATGCACTGTATCTAGGCACAGGGCATCTGTATCCGCAATCGCAATATTTATGTCAAAAAAAAAAAAAAAATTTCTTTTCATATTTTAAAGCTTTACCGCAGGAGCAGCTGAAAACTTCTTCCACGGAAGATTGAATTTTCAAACTTTCGTCCGCATAATATACATTCTCAACACCGTAAAATACTTTATTCTCTGCCTCAAAAGCTGCAACTAGAGGGTCATCCGCGTTTAATACAAGCTTTATTCCGTTTTTTTTATCTATCCCCTTTTGAATAAGTTTTTTTGTAGTGGCAAGTTCGCCGTATCTGTCAAGCTGGTCACGGAAAAGGTTTGTTATCACAAGATAATCGGCATCAAATTGCTCGTATATTCTGGCAAGATAGGCTTCATCCGATTCTATGACGGAAAAATCCGTTTTTATAAAAGGATTTAAATTTACTGCAACAGCATTTACAACCCCTGTAAGCATATTGGCTCCCATTGCATTATTTATAAGAGAATAGGAGCTGCGGCTTATGATATGGGAAATCATTCCCGAAGTTGTAGTTTTCCCGTTTGTTCCGGTTATGTTTATCTTTTTATCAATGTATTTGCAGCATATACGCAAAAAATCCGGACAAATTCGCAAAACCATCATCCCGATGACGGAAGTACCCGACGACAAGCCTGTAAACTTTAAGATTTTATACACTGTTTTTGCAAAAAAAAGCGAAAAATAAAACCTTATCTTTTCCAAGAAATAATCCTCCAAGTGTATTTTATTTTAAGATATTATAAAATATAATCATATAATAATACAAATATGAACGGATAAATATGCTTTTTATATTTCTTATAACAATTGTTTTTATTGCGGAATTGATAATTACGGTCGCAGTAATTACCACTCTTATAAAGCTTGATAAAAAACTTAAAAGAGCTGATACTTTTCTTGAAAAAGCGGCGCCGAATATAAAAGCAGTATGTGAATTAATCCGCGGTATATCGGAACAAATTGCGGAACTTACACCCGGGTGGGTAGAAAAATTCAGAGAAACACGTGATAAAATAATCCTTAAACAACTCGAAAGTCTAATGGCGGGAATTTTGTTTTGGAGTATTAATATAAAAGTAATAAAGAGAATCAGAAAATCCAAATTCATAAAAACAGCCTGGAAGGGTTTATCCCTTCTCCAAAATGTGATATAATGAATACGCAGCAGATATAGAAAAGAGGTAATTTATTATGAGTAAAGATAAATCATCTATAGGATTTGGTGTAGGCCTTCTTGCAGGAGTTGTAGGCGGAATTATCGCAGGTATTCTTTATGCTCCGCGTCCCGGTTCAGAAATGAGAGAAAAAGTTAAGGATACAGTATGTGATTTGGCGGAAAAACATTCTCCTGCCGTTAATGAAGCTAAAAGACAAGCAATGGAGTCTATAGATTTGCTTAAATATAAGCTGGAAAAGCAATACAAAAAATTCGGAAATATGCTTAAATCAAAAAAAATGCGAAAAGCTAAAGAATTAGAAGAAGTTTCCGATTATGATTTTTAATTCTTTTGAGGATTAAGCAGATTAAGTAAAGATATATCGGGGTAAAGAGAGGTTTGAATGGAAACGGCACAACTATATCAAAGCTTAACTTTTTTAGCATACGCTACTGGTGTAATTGTAATACTTGCGGGCGGTATGCTTATAAAGGTTTTGTTTGATTTGTCAAAATTGACAAAAAATATTAATGAAACAACGAACATTGTAAAAAAAGAGCTTACACCGACTCTTCAAAATATAAATAAATCGGTTGAAATAGTAAGCGGTATAATTATCAAGACAGATGAAAGCATAAACAAAGTTAAAGATGCTCTTAAAAAATCGCCGCTTAATATATTGTCAAAAATGACAAGTATAACGGGAACAGTAGCCAAAGGCTTTTTCAGCGGTTTATGTACTGCCTTTAAAATATTTAGTAAAAAGAAGTAAATCGTTTAACCAATAAAAAAAATAAAAAAAACAGTTAAACTACAAAAGAAGGAGAAATAATATGTCAGTAACAAAATTTTTATCAGGCTTCGCAATCGGGGCAGCGCTTGGCGCGGTCGCAGGTATTCTTCTGGCACCGCAATCAGGAGCGGAAACAAGGGAAATGCTTGGTGATATGGCTTCCGATGTAGCTAAAAAAACAGATGAAGCAGTTAAAGATATTCAAAAGAGAGCGGATAATATAGTTTCTGATGTACAGGAAAAAGGCGAAGAAATTATGGACAAAATCCAGGAACTTTTGAATAAACAAAAAGAACAGCCGGAGGGCTAAGTACTTTTTAACATTAAATACCCAAAGGTGTCCGTTTGCAGGGCACCTTTTTAGTATTTAGGACGCTTTTTTACTTATTTATTACACCAAATATATGATTTTCTGTACTATTTTTAAAGAGATTATTCATTAATGTCGTTTCTCATGTTGACTTTTCACTAAAATTTATTAAAACTAAATTAGTTTAAAATAGGAGACTTTGTCATGGGAATGGCAGCATCACAGGCAAGATATTTGGCACTTACAGCCCGCAAGACCAATACAGAATGGGAAGGGCAGCAAATTAACCAGGCCCGTACCGCTCTGGCGAATCAAAGTGCTAATTTGTTTAACAGACTTCTTGATTTAGAAGTCCCGAATGCACCTAAAACTTCGGATTATACAGAACTCCAATATTCGTACTCCGACGGAGAAAACGAATCCATGCTTGAGAGCTGGCAGCAATTGTCATCGGCAGATCCCAATTATAACTATATTGTAAACCATTATTATTATGCAAACATCTACACCGGTTCTCAAAAACTGCTTGAAAATCCGCAGGTTCAAACTAAAGGCGAACTTACAATAGACGAATTCAAAGACCAAAATCCGGTTGTAACGTATGATCCCGCTAATAATACTTACACCATTACGACTGCTGACGGTGATACAAGAACATATTCGGCAATAAGCGGCCAAAACATGGATACAAAGCTTGAAAATGCTCTCAGAGATTTTGAAACTGCAAAAGACATGGCACAGGCTGACGGGGTTCTAACGACGGACGGTGTTTACGGATATCAGGACGCAAACGGAACCTGGCATTTCTTTTTGGAAGACGAAATAGCGGAACCTAAAGACTATTCAACGGTTTATGTTCCGGCATTTGTAGGAAATTCAAAATTAACGGAGTTGAAAGAACTGACAGATGATCAGGCTGCAGAACTTGCGCAGGTTCTCAGAGATTGTAAAGATACATCTATAGCCGATTATTTAAGTTTTAATGAAAACGGAGAACTTGAATATAACGGCCAGGGTATTTACACATTTGATATGCAGGGGCAGACCTATTTTACGACAGAAAAAGATTTATATAACAGTATGCAAACTCAATATGAGTACGAAAAACCGATAGATATACAGGAAAAACTCGCATACTACAATGCATCATATGTGAAAACAAAAATTGAAGAAACAAACCATGCCTTAATAGAGACAGATGGAAACGGAAGATTTACTTCCGTAAAATTTGATGATGACAGTGTTGTATATTCGCTTAATGTTGAAACAGTTACTGACGAAGCGGCATATCAGGATGCAATGAATGAATATATGTATAAAAAAGAACAATACGAAAAAACTATTGCTGATATAAACGCTCAGACTTCTATAATCCAACAGGAAGACAGAACGTTGGAATTGAGACTAAAACAGCTTGATACCGAACAAAATGCCCTTGCTACGGAGATGGAAGCTGTTAAGAAGGTTATTAAAGATAACGTTGAAGCCACCTTCAAGACATTCAGCGACTAATGTTAAGAATATATGCAGAATTAAATGCATCTATCAGCATATACAATCCTTTTCGACTCGTGTATTCTTATTTTTGCATCAAAGGTTTTTATGCAAAAAAACGGCAGATATATTAATCGGTTATATGCCCCTGTGCGTTTATCCTGCTGGTTAACCCTGTATATTTACCCTATATATTTACCCCTCCTTATTATCTACCCCATCCTGCTTTAAAATAAAATTATTTACTCGTCAGCTTTTTCTTTATGGTATAATGAATTTATAGGGAAAAGGAATTTAGAATGAGTTTAGATGTATATTTAGGAATAGATGTGGGTTCTGTTACCACAAAGCTGGCATTGGTAGATGAAAAAGGTAAATATATAGATTCTTACATGCTGAAAACAGCCGGAAAACCTGTTGATGCAGTTCAAACAGGTTTAAAACAAATTATATCTCAAGCTTTGTGTGATTACACAGTGCAGGGTGTGGGTACAACAGGTTCTGGCCGAAACCTTGCGGGTGCTCTTGTCGGCGCGGATGTCGTTAAAAACGAAATTACCGCGCACGCAGTAGCTGCAAGTACCAATATCCCCGGGGTCCAAACCATACTTGAAATCGGAGGACAGGACAGTAAAATCATAATTCTTAGAGATGGCATTGTTACCGATTTTGCAATGAACACCGTGTGTGCGGCAGGAACCGGAAGTTTTCTGGATCATCAGGCTCAAAGACTTAATGTTCCTATCGAAAAATTTGGAGAGACTGCACTTAAATCCGAAAACCCGGCCAGAATTGCGGGACGCTGCGGAGTATTTGCGGAAAGTGACCTTATACACAAACAACAATTAGGTTACCCGGTGGAAGACTTGTTATACGGACTATGTCAGGCTCTTGTCAGAAATTATCTTTCTAACCTTGCTTTGGGCAAAGAATTGTTGCCGACTGTATCTTTCCAGGGCGGAGTTGCAACAAATTCAGGAATGGTAAAAGCTTTTGAAGAAGCACTGAATACAAAAATTGTTGTTCCTGAAAATCACCAGACGATGGGGGCTATAGGGGCGGCATTACTGGCGATGGAAAATCATCAGTATACGGAAGTGCCGACAAAATTTAAAGGCTGGGAAGTAGGAGATATGAACTTCCAGTCTGTTACTTGCCAGTGCACGGGATGTTCAAATAATTGTGAAGTTATAACTATTTTAGAGGGTGAAGAGCCTGTTGGTCATGTGGAAAAAATCGGAGATATTAAAGGTAATATAATCGCACGCTGGGGCGGAACCTGCGGAAGATGGGATATCGGATAGTTATTTTTTACTTTAAATACGGTATTTATAATTTAAAAATCAGGGAAAATATATGAAGTTAAAAAATTTTGAAATCGGCGGAAACAAATTGACGATTATTGCAGGACCTTGTGCCATGGAGTCAATGGACATATTAAAACAAACCGCGGAAAAGCTTAAAACCGTATGTGAAAAACTTGATATTAATTATATATTTAAGTCCTCTTTTGATAAAGCCAACCGTACATCTATAGATTCATACAGAGGTCCCGGCATGGAAGAAGGGCTTGAAATGCTCGCTGAAATAAAAAAAGAATTTGAAGTACCCGTTACGACCGACATACATCTTCCGTCTCAGGCAAAACCGGTCTCAGAAGTTGCTGATATACTTCAAATCCCTGCTTTTTTATGCCGTCAAACAGATTTGTTGGTGGCAGCAGCAAGAACCGGAAAATTTGTTAATATAAAAAAAGGCCAGTTTCTTGCTCCGCAGCAAATGAAGCCCTTAATTAAAAAGGTTGAAGACAGCGGAAACAAAAATATTATGGTTACGGAAAGAGGAGTTACTTTCGGATACAACAATCTGGTTTCCGATTTTAGGGCAATACCGATAATGAAATCATTCGGCTATCCGGTTGTTTTTGATGCTACGCACAGCGTACAAATGCCGGGTTCAAACGGAGATACGACAGGCGGGGACAGAAGATTTGTTCCGACACTTGCAAAATGTGCAGTTGCCGCAGGTACGGATGTTTTGTTCTTTGAAGTACATCCGAATCCGGATAATGCTCTTTCTGACGGAGCAAATTCTCTTTTTCTAAACAGCATAGAGGATGTATTTAGAATTTGCAAAGTTATATTTAATGATGTCAGAGTTTAGAAATACATATTAAATTTTAGATTATTGTATCGGTCAATATAAATATATTTCAGGCAATATATGGTTTTAGAAAAGGAAAATATATGATTTACTTAGACAATAATGCAACTACAAAGATTGACGAGAGAGTTTTGGAGGAGATGCTTCCTTTTTTTAAGGAAGATTATGCAAATCCTTCCAGCATGTATGATTTTGCGAAAAAACCCGCATCTGCAATAAGAGAAGCTCGTGTTAAGGTTCGGGATTTTTTGGGTGCGGCAAACGAAAAGGATGTTTATTTTACTTCCTGCGGTTCAGAATCTGCTAATACGGCAATTAAGGGTGTATTGAACTGTAACAGAGAAAAACGTCATATAATAACAACAAAAGTTGAGCATCCCGCTGTTTTGAACACTTATAAAGAGTTTGAGAAAAACGGATACGAGGTTGATTATATCGGTGTAGATTCTCAGGGAGAGCTTGATGTTGACGAATTAAAATCAAAATTGCGAAAAGATACCGCTCTGGTTTCCGTGATGTATGCAAACAATGAAACAGGGGTTATTTATCCTGTTGAAGAAATTGCGGAATTTATAAAAGCAAAATCGCCTGAGACAAGATTTTTCGTCGATGCAGTACAAGCTGCAGGTAAAATTCCAATAAATGTAAAAGATACCAAAATTGACCTGCTTGGAGTTTCGGGACATAAATTCCATGCGCCGAAAGGTATCGGAGTTTTATACGTCAAACCCGACGTAAGATTTACCCCGCTAATTAACGGCGGACATCAGGAAAGAGGCTTGAGGGCGGGAACGGAAAATGTACCGTATATTGTAGGTATAGGCAAGGCGGCAGAGCTTGCAAAAGACGCTCTGGACTTTGAATTAAAAGAGGTAAAATGTCTGCGCGACAAATTAGAAGAAGGCATATTAAAGAACGTATTTAATGCAAGGTTAAATACCGGTGTAAAGAACAGGGTGCCGAATACCTCTAATATAGGATTTGAGTATGTGGAAGGCGAGTTAATTCTTTTGCACCTGAGTGATATCGGTGTTTGTGCAAGTTCCGGAAGTGCATGTACCTCCGGCTCTTTAGAACCAAGCCATGTCCTGAGGGCTATGGGAATTCCGTTTACTGCTCTTCATGGCTCTATCAGATTCAGTCTTTCCAGATTTACTACAGAAAAAGATATTGATTATGTAATAGAAAAGTTACCTGCTATAATGAATAAGTTAACATCAATTTCACCGTTTCAGGATGAATTGGAAGCTTTGAGAAAAAGAAAAGGATAATTTATGATAGATACAATAACCAATGCTATTTTGAAATTTGCAGCGACACATATGAAGTTTATTATAGGAGTTTTAGTCAACCTTCTTTTGATATGGGGATTCTGTAAGCTTATTGATATCTTGGGGAAGAAAATAGTTTTCCGCTTGAGAGCAAGAAACTCTGACTCGCCGCTTGTAAATTTGATGCCGGTTTTAAACAGAATTGCAAAAGCTATTATTGTATTTATCCTGCTGGCAGGTTTTTTACAAAGTTTCGGGTATAATGTTGCTTCTCTGATAGCCGGTTTCGGAATTACGGGTTTGGCGGTAGGTTTTGCGGCTAAAGAAGCTATCGGGAATATTTTTGGTTCTTTTGGGCTCTTAGCTGACAGAGTTTATAAAATAGGTGAGTATATCAAATTTAACGGTTATGAAGGTACTGTTGAAAATATCAATCTTCGTTCAACTACTGTAAGAAGTCTTGAGGGTTTTGCAATAAATGTACCTAATAATCTGCTTGCCAATGAAGAGATTACAAATGTATCCCAAACCGACAGAAGACGGATTGATTTAACAATTGATATTGAATACGGAACTTCTAATGAAAAAATTGACAGGGCGCTGGAAATTTTAAGAGAAATTGCAAGAGAAGATGAAACAATTGT
>CALUPJ010000138.1 GCA_944322555.1 Candidatus Gastranaerophilales bacterium
AAACACATAAGAGCGGATTTGTGAGCCAAAATTTATATCAAAATTTTCGCCTTTAAGTTCGGCTAACTTTTTCTCATGTTCACGCTGTCTGATTTCCTGGAGCTTTGATGCCAACATTTGCATTGCATTTTCTTTATTCTGCAATTGTGAGCGTTCCTGCTGGCACTTAATTACTATACCCGTGGGTTTATGCAAAATTCTTACCGCAGTTTCTACCTTATTAACATTTTGCCCGCCCGCACCGCCTGAGCGCATTGTATCAATTTCAATATCCTCGGGGGGAATAACAATCGTTTTTTCATAATCGGGAATTATCGGGGAGACTTCGCAAGAAGCAAAACTTGTTTGTCTTTTGCCGTTTGCGTTAAAAGGCGAAATCCTTACCAGCCTGTGAACTCCTTTTTCGGCTTTTGCGTAACCATAAGCATATTTGCCCGTAATCTTTATTGTTGCGGATTTAATCCCCGCTTCTTCACCTTCGGATTTATCCACCAGCTCGACTTTCCACCCCTTTGACTCAGCCCATCTTGTATACATGCGAAGCAGCATTTCCGCCCAATCCTGAGCGTCAGTCCCACCTGCTCCCGCATTTACGGAAAGAAATGCATCCGCCTCATCATATTCACCCGACAGCATTCGTTGAATTTCGTATTTATCAATCTCTTTCTTGAGAGTATCAAGAGCCTTTTCACTTTCTTCAATAAGTTCACTGTCACCAATCTCCGCCGCGGTTTTTGCATCTTCAATAACACTGTCCCAACGGGCAAACATATCCAAAGTTTCTTTGATTTCTCTGGACTTTTGTCCCAACTCGGAAGCCAAATTTTGATTGGACCAGACTTCGGGAGTTTGAAGTTTGTTTTCAATTTCTTGCAATTCTTTTTTTAAAGCTTCAAAATCAACACCCTGTTTATTTTTCTTAACCGCTAATTCCAGTTCTTGTATATTCATAGGCTTTCAACTATTTCCACGACCTTTTTGTGTATATTCTCTATTGAATCCGAAGCATCAATAACCCTAACTCTTTCGGGTTCCAACTTTGCTATTTCCAGATACCCGTTTCTTACGCGGTCAAAAAATTCCAACCCGGAAGCCTCCATCCTGTCTTTGTCATGTCCGACCCTTTTAAGCGAAGTTTCGGCAGGTATATCAAATACCAGAGTCAAATCAGGTTTTAATCCGTTCACCGCTATTTCATTTAAAAGTTTAATTCTTTCAATATCGCCTTCACGTCCGTAGCCCTGATATGCCAGAGTTGAGTCGGTATGCCTGTCACAGAGAACTATTTTGCCTTCTTTCAAAGCAGGTTTAATTGTATATTCAACATGTTGTGCTCTATCTGCCAAAAACAAAAAAGATTCACAGTTTGGTGCAATCTCACCCTCAAAATTAAGCAGAATTTCTCTTATCTTAATTCCCAATCCGCCCGAGCCGGGTTCGCGTGTAAGAAGTGTCGGTCGGCATTTTGCACGCAAATACTCGTTCAAAAGATTAATTTGCGTTGTTTTTCCGCACCCGTCAGAGCCTTCAAATGTTATAAACAGACCTTTTTGCATATATCCTTCCTTTAAAGTCTATTTTACAAAAAAGTCGAAATTTTATCAAATACTTAAAGCCCTATCTTTTCATCAAGTTTAAAGTAATCAATAAGCTTTATTATTGATAAAATTTCCTCAAACATTGTAAAAAACTGTTTTCCATCATTTACAGGTTTTAAAAGCGAACAGAGAGAAAACAAATCTTTTCTTGTATGCAGTGCTACCAGTAAATATTTATCCCAAAACGCACAAGAAACCTTATCGGCAGAGAAAGCAGTACGCATCTTATTCAATCTCTCCATAAAAGAAGGGGTTATAAGATATCTTGCTTCCACCTCATCGTCTGTAAAAACATCATATTTCTTTTCAAACACCGTATCTTCAAGCTCGGTATGCACTAAACCCGTTGCGGGTGAAGAATGCATCAACGAATTCGGGTAAATTACCGTATTGCCTTTAAATGATTTATTCATATCAAGTTTTACAATAACGCCATTAAATACTGTCGTAGAATATTTCCCCGAACGCCGCATAAATTCCGCTTCTATAATCTCATAGTTCACATCCTTGTACTTACCGTAAAAAATATCGTCATAATCACTTGAAGTATATGAAGGAATTAAATGGGCAATCGTAAATATCTCCCTGCCTTGATACAAGCACTCAGACCATTCAATATTTCCAAAGCACTTGCAGACACTCCCCATTATTTTTTTCTTAATTTTTCCTTCAAAATTTTTTTTGATACAGTACCAGACACCCCAGGCAAGAGCAAATACAAACACAACTGACTTTAAAGTTTCCGCCTTATCGTTTGTATCCGGTGCCCACAAAACACCAAAAATAAGTAAAAACAATGCAAATGCTGACAAAAGACCCGACAATATACACGCCAAAACCAGTTTTAATTTTCTTTCACCTTCAAATTGTCTCAGAGCAGGAGACAATTTTTTAAAAAATACTTCCTGAAAATCTTTTCTCATCTGAGAATATGTTTTTACTTCAGACATATTACAAACACTCTTCTACACCAATACAAAATATTTTAAATTATATTAGAGTTTTTTGCAATAATAACAATACATCACAGTATACAATTCACACCCCCTGTGCTAGAATGTTCTTATGGAAAATCTTAAAAAGATTTATAAAAAATTTAAAGAACTGGACAAAAAAAAACGCACTTATCTCATTGCGGTTTTGGGTGTTATATTAGTTATGGCCTGGGCTTTTATAACGGCAGGTATTATTACCTGCAACTTTAACCGTGCGCAGCTAAAGGGCAATGAAAATGAACAGAAAGTCGACGCTGTCGGTATAATTATTACTGAAACAAAAGACGGAAAAAAATATTTTGAAATATACGGCGAAACGGGACATTACAGCAATGACCACAGTATTGCAACATTGTATAATGTTATAGGAAATTTTTATAAAGACAATAAGGTAGCTATGAGTTTTCAATCTTCAAAAGGTTCATATAATGAAAAAACCGGCCAGATAACTTTATATGAAAATACGTATATTGTACTTGAAGATATGACATCCCTAAATACCGATAAGCTGATATGGTCCGGTTCTGACAAAGAAACCGTTGCGGATGGCAATGTTTTAATAAAGAAAAAGGGCGAAATGATTGCAACCGCAGAGAAGGGATTTATTAGTCCCGGATATGAAAAATTTAGAATTACAGGAAAAACAACAACTAAAATATATGAAAATAAGGGGGCTGAATGAAAAAGGTTCTGATAGTTTTATTATTAATATTATCAAGTTTAGCAGTTTTTTCTTCTGATTTGATTATAGAATCAAAAACACAGACATTCTCTGACAAAGAAAAGAAAATAAAGCTGGATGGCGGAGTAAAAGTTAAACTTGATAACTTAACGGTAATAGGTGATAGGGCTGATGTTACGGTAAGGCGCGGCAGCAAACTTGATACCGCAACTTTTTATGATAAACCATATGCTTATGAAGTAAATGAAAATAAGAAAAGAGAAGTTAAAGCAAATATACTGCAAGTCTCTTTGATTAATAAAATTGTAAGAGCCGAAGGCGAAGCACAATCTATTATTACTGAAGGCAATACTCCCATTGTAGTAATTAATGCCGATGTTCAGGAATATGATACAAAAAGCAGCGTCATGGTATGCACGGGCGCTGTATCTATAAAATATAAAGATATTGATACTTTTTCGGATAAAGCCGTTATTATTGCTGATGAAAAAGGCGGGCTCAGAAAAATTGACTTAATCGGGAACGCAAGAGTTAAACAGGAGCAAAATGAATCGGAAGGACATCATTTTATCTATAATCCCATAACTGAAGAAATGAGCGTTTCCGGTAATACAAAAACCGTTGCGATATCAGATGACGGTAAAAAACTCACAATCCATTCGGATTACCAGCAATATAACAAGAAGCAGAATTCCTATATAGGAAGCGGCCACGTAAAAATTTGGTATGACGACTATTTTGCCCAGGGCCCGAAAGTTTCGGTTTTCCCTGATAAAGAAACCGGAAAACCGAATGAAGTATATTTCCTCGGACGTTCAAAAATTATTCAGCAGGAAAAAGATATCATAGCCGACAAAATCAAAATGACCATGAATCCAAAAGATTTTATCGCGGAAGGTAATGTAAGAACAATTATTCACAATATTGATACTAAGGAAGAAGAGGATTTATAATGTCTGAAAAAATTGATAAAGCAATGTCTCTTTTTAAAGAACGAAAATATCAGGAAGCTATTGATGCATTTAGTTCCGTTTTGGAAACTGAACCGGACAATGCGGATGTATATAATAATATGGGTGTTGCATATTCTTGTATAGGAAACTATGATCAGGCAAAAAATTATTATACAAAAGCTCTTGAGCTGGATCCGGAAATGGCTCAGGCATATATAAATCTTTCAGACTTGTATTATAAAGCCGGCGATTTGCCTTCCGCTCTTGGAACATTGCAGAGAGGAAGCTATGAACTGGAAAACAATCTCGCCATAGCACATTTACTTGCACGGGTGTATATTGAAGATCAAAGATGGGAAGATGCTATTTTTGAACTGGAGAAAGTTCTTGACGGCGAACCTGAAAATTATGACGCATATTATGATTTGGGCCATGTTTATTTTGAACTGGGAGATTACGAGAGTGCCATTTCTAATTTTGAAACCGTTATAAGCTATGTCGAAAATAATGAACTTCTTTATTACGCTCTTGCGCAGGCATATGAGGCGAATAATGAAATAGACAAAGCCATCTCTAATTATTTGAAAGCAATTGCTGTGAATGATAAATTTACATTAGCTTATAAAAAAGTCGGAGTGCTATTTTTAGCGCGCAATGATTATGAAGATGCAATTGAATATTTTGAAGATTACGTAAATTTCGACATCCCCGAAGAGGAGAGAGAAAGCGTAAAAAAACTTATAGAACGTATTAAGGCCAAAGCCGGCTAGAGCTTAACCCTTTTATATTTCACCTTGTACTGTGGTCTTGTACCTTCATCACTAAAATATTTCTTTTGAAGTTTTTTATGTTCAGCGGTAATAATATCTTTGCCATTTTGCACCATTGGCTGACGATATATAGAAAAATGTTTCTCATAATAATCATGCCTGTCTGCCAAACCATATCTTTTTAGCATTAATTCATAAAGCTCTATATCATATTTATAAAGCATGAAAAATATACAATAAGCTCTATCCAGACTTTCAGTGCATTCCAAATCAAAATCTACAAAATGGAACAAACCCTCTTCCGATATAATAAAATTAAACAAATGACAATCTAAGAGTTTACCGGAAACTTTGTCAGGATTTTCATTATCTCTGTATGCAGAAAATATATAATTCAGGAGCTTATCTACAGTAACAATCCTCTCAAGGCGGGATTTCTTCTTTATATAATCTCCGACTGTAATCCCTTTTATATATTTTCTTTTGGAAATTTTCGGAATATGACGGATTTTATACTCACTTTTTACCATATCTTTTTCGGGAACAAAAGAAGAATTTATATAAATATCTCCGCTTTCTTTATCCTGTGATATAAATGAATGTGATATATAATAATATCTTTCAACATATTTCCACAAAAACTCGCCATCATTGACTCTTGTTATATGTTCTTTGTACAAAACAGAATCTTTATCCAGCTTTAAAAGTTCCAAAATACTGCTGGAATTGCTCTGCGGAAGTATATAGTTTTGGAAAAAACTATAATCCAGTTTTAAACAGTCTTTATGTATAATAAATATTATACTTCCGGTTTTAAGACAAAATAAATCATCTTCATGCGAATTGTACAAATAGCCGTATAGCATCTGTATTGTGTTTTTATTTAGACTAAAACTTTCATTGCATAATTCTTTTCGCAAATTATAAAGTTTAAACTTTAATCCGAGAATAGTAATAACAGTTCTCGCTCCGTATGTCTTTTTTTTGTATATAAAATCTGATAATTTACCCAACATTTTTTGCCTTTTTGATAGTATAACACAAAATTTTTTATAGTCACAATTTATATTATATAATCTTTTGTTTTTAGAGAAAGAATCTTTATTACTTCGTCTTTGCTGCTTGTGGAACCAAATATTATTGCAAAAAGCGGATTTTCTTTAAAATTAATCCTTCTAAGCTCTAAAATGTTAGAATAATTGGCCAAAAATCTTTCATATTCAAAACCTTGAATGTTTTTCCGGTCAACATCAGACGGCACTTCTGCCATAGAAAAATAAAACACTTCTTTGCCGGCATTTGCAAGTATATTATTCCAATCCGGTCGTTTTTGGTTATAAAAACAATCATATACATTTATTCCCCAGGCATATTTGGCAGCATCCGTTGTACACCAGCCTGCAAAACGCATAGGATTAACTTCTATAGGAATTATGGAACCGTCACTTTTAACACGAACTTCTAAATGCACCGGAAAATTTTTTATATCTCTCAAGTTCCCAATATCACGCAGCAGAATTGCAAACCTTGCCATATATTTTATCATTATTCCGGTTGACATAAGATAAATTCTGTCACGAACATCTTTTGCATTCAAAAAAGGATGCTGGAAAATATTCAAAATAACCGGATCGCCGTTTCTGTCATAATATGCATCTATCGCAAATTCTTCCCCCTCTACCAGTTCTTCTACAACAAATTTTGAAGAATCTACAACATGCTTCGGATACATCATTGATGCCTGTTTCATTTCTTTTTCAAGTTTTGAAACTGCATCACTCCATTCTTTTTCATTATTAATTGTATGTACGCCAAAACTAAGAAATCCAACGGCAGGTTTCACTACAACAGGAAATTTTATATCATTTGCCGGCTTATTCTTTAATTCTTCTATATCCATAGATTCGTAATAAAAATCAGGGAATAATTCAGCAAGCATTTCGCGAAACAATGCTTTATCCTTAAAAAGTTTTATATAACCACTCAGATTAGAATCCGGCAAATTATCTAATACCCAGGTAATTGCATTCTCCGAATTGGAATAAATAAGCGGATATTCCTGCGTTAAATAATAATTTTTTGCGACATCAGACGATATGAGGTCAAAAGCACCTTCTTCAAAATCTGCATTTTTCACCGTTTCGTTGGACAAAACCGGCCAATCATTTTGAACAATAGAATCAATTAAAAACTCTGATGCATACGGCTTTTCTAAAATAAACATTTCCTGCCCTTTCTCTTAATATATATTATAAAACAAAAACAACTTAAATTAGACTATACAAAATTTAAACTATGTGGTATCATCTAATAAGAATATTCGTTACAAACGGGAGAACTTATTATATGAAGAAAAAACACGGATTCACTTTGGCAGAAGTACTTATTACTATAGGCATTATCGGTGTTGTAGCTGCACTTACAGCTCCGGCATTAACAAAAAATTCTTCACAGGCTCAAATAGGCCCGAAATTGGCTAAATTTGTAAACAGTTTTGAAACCGCCTGCGAAAATTTGTTCTATAATGAAAATATCTCCAAACTGACAGCAATAGGGAATGCACTACCTGACCAGTTGCTTCCGGCATTGTCTGAATATTTGATAATGACCCCGTTAAGTGAAGATAGCGGAAATTATACATACTCTACAGGCGCTGGAGAGCTCTCTACTACCGTGGAAGATGAAAATCACACAAGAGTATATATATTAAAAGACGGGTCTCTTCTGGTAGTTGAAAATGCAGGCGGAGCTGATCATCTTAATGGCAGAGGTGCATACAGAGGAACTGAAGCTGTCGTTATTTATGATATAAATGGTATGAAAGAACCAAACAGAGCTTCGAGAGATGTATTTAAATTTCTTGTAGACGATTCCGGGATTCTTATACCATTTGGTTCACAAGCCCACAAGTTTTTAAATCCTGATTTTGATGCAGAATGTAATACTTTAACTAATGATTGGGATGACAGTTTTGCCTGTACAGGTAAAATTGCCGATGCCAATTGGAAAGTCGAAGACGATTATTAATATAAAAAGAGCCTGACTTAATGTCAGGCTCTTTTTTATCATCTTACATCAATTATTTACCCATCGGATAAGCTTTTACTACTGTAACCGAACCGTCAACATTCTTACGGACTCCATTATCAATTTGGTCGTCATCCAGATCTGCTGCATATGCTACCGGAGTATAAGGTTGTGCCGCATCTACTCTTGCCGGTTTTTCATAACTTCTTAAAACTTTAACGTTTTCATTATCATCTGGATTCGGAGTCGGAGGTGTGCCTGGTGTATTCGGGTTTTCCGGGCCTACAAGATATGTATTTTCACCTTTTACCTGCTGACCTTTATTATAGCCGTTTTCACCGTTTGTTAATTCGTATGTAATTTCTTCATTACCGTTTATTGTTACTTCTTTTGAATCTCTGATATTTGTATACTTCAAAGTATAGTCTCTTGAAGGATAGTCCACTTTTAATTTATCGGTTTCTTTACCTACAGTGATTGTATCGGCCTTAACATTTCCCGCAATTTCTATAAACTTACCGGGAGCAGTTATATCTATAGTTCCCGCATTTGCTCCGGTTAGTCTAACGTCACCGAGAGATGCGATATAAGCCGCAGTCGGAGTATTAATTCCGGTTATCGTTCCGCCAGCAATATTAATATTTGCAGGATCTGCAGAAGAAGCTATGTATTTATAATTTTCCATAATTGCAATTACAACTTCATCAACCGTATAACCGTTATATCCTTTCAAACCGCCAATATATCCGTTTGATGAAAAATCATATTCATTAGCAGTTAAAAGTGCATTGCCGTCTGTTAAAACATTCAAATTATCTGATTTTAAAGAAATTTTATCAGCCGTCGTATCAATAGTAACCATTATGTGACCGTCAATAGCGTGTGCCACAAAATCTCCGCCGACATTCAAACTTCCGTCTAAAAGGACACCTTTGTCGATATTATAGTTACCTATATGAATATTATCTACAGACTCTATTGTTGCATTTCCGCCGACTGTATTATCACCGACTACGTGAACAAAGTGTTTGTATCCTTTGCCGTTCTCGGATTTAGCAACAGTTTTAAGCTTCATATCTTTACCAACCTGAACATTACCGACCTCAAGGAAGCCGCCGCCGTTTGTCATATTTAAGTTGCCGTCTACTTTAGTGTTTCTTGCATACATCATTACCCCATTTCCTTCTGCGTTTACATCACCTGTAACATGAAGGGCTTTTCCGTTTGCGACATAATTTAAAACAACACTATCATCGGATTTCACATTCAGATTTCCTTTAATTTCACCACCGCCTACGGTTTTTACAATACCTTTATCTGCAATAATATAAACATCACCATTAATATTTACTGCCTCCAGTCTGACTGCATCTTGTACATTAATATTGCCGGTAGAAAGATAATCCTGACCGTTAGCAGTTACAAGTTTCAAGCTGTTAGTTGTAATTGCTGATTTAACAACATCAATCGACGGAGCTAAAATATTAAACTCACCGCCTACATTGAAGTTTGAATCTTTAATTGTAACAACACCAACAGGAAGCGTTGTCGCAACTTTGGAGACATCCATTCTGCCATCAACAAATGTTGCGGTCATCGGCTGCGTAGTAATCATTACATCTCCTGCCGCATCAAAAGTTGCACCGTTAAATAGAACACCGTTCGGATTTGAAATAATCAATTTGCCGATACCGCTGTTTGCATTTATTTGACCGAAAATATTTGACATACCTGTATTTACCGTATTCAAAACAGTAATACCGTTTGCACCTTGGACAGCATTAAAATTAAGACTTTCACCATTATTGACATTCAAAGAATCCCAATTTACGTGAGTGTTGCCATTAAAATTCAGATTTACATTACCGTTACCTCCGGTCATATTTACAAAACCGCCTTCGGTTTTATTAATAACCGCACCGCCGTTACCGATACCTAATCCGGTATCCAGTGCCGATACCTGCATTGTTGCAAATACTGTGCTCAAAACAAGTGCTGACAACTTTTTTGTGATACTTTTCATATATGACTCCTCTTTTTAAATTTCCCTTAATATATAAAAGTATTTATCTTTTTAAAAATTGCCTTTTTGTTACACAAGTTTACAAAAAGAGGATTTAAAAATCGAAAAATGACAATTTTTCAAATCCGACTTAAAGCGTATGCACGTCAGGCGGTGTGCGATGCCGCACACCGCCTGACGTGCAACAGTTCCTCTGAACTTACGGGAAAATTTAAAAATTTTCCCGTAAACACAAAAAGAACCGCACATAAAGTGCGGTCCTTTTTTTATATAAAACTTAATTTACCATCGGGAAAGCTCTTACAACCGTTACAGACCCGTCGACATTCTTACGAATTCCGTTATCAATCTTGTCGTCATCCAAATCAGCTGCATAAGCAACAGGAGTGTATGGCTGCGCCGCATCAACTTTCATAGGTCTTTCATAACTTCTTAAGACTTTAATATTTTCATTGTCATCAGGAATCGGCTCCGGATCCGGTGTCGGCTCAGGATTTGGTCCATCAGGTCCTACCAGGTACGTGTTTTCTCCTTTTATCTGCTGACCGCGGTTGTACCCGTTTTCGCCGTTTGTAAGATTATATGTAATTTCTTCGTTTCCGTTAATTGTAACGGGAGCATTATCTCTGATATTAGTATATGTGAGAGTATAATCTCTTGAAGGATAATCAACTTTCAGTTTATCGGTTTCTTTTCCTACAGTAATCGTATCTGCATGTACATTACCCGTAATATTTACATCATTGCCTTTAGAAGTCAGATAAATATTACCCGCATCGGCACCCGTCAGAGTAACATCTCCGTTTGAAGCTATATAAGCTGATGTAGGAGTGTTAATTCCGGTTATTGTTCCGCCTGCAATATTAATATTGGCAGGATCTGTCGAATTATTAATATGCTTATAATTTTCCATTACCGATACAATAACTTCGTCAACCGTATGATTTTCGGTTCCTTTCAAACCGCCTATATAGCCGTTTGCGGAAAAATCATACTCATTTGCACTCAAGGTTGCCTTTCCGTCTGTCAAAATATTATAATTATCGGATTTCATAGTAATCTTATTTGCACTTGTATCAATAGTTGTCGTGATATGACCGTCTGTAGCATGGGCATACAAATCACCGCCTACGGTTAATTTACCGTCTGCCAATTGTTTTGCATCATAATCGTAACCGCCGATGTGGATATTTTGAGAAGATTCAACAGTCAAATCTCCGCCAACATTTGTATCGCCGATAACGTGCACAAAGTGATTAAAGTTTTTGTTGCCGCTTGTATTGATACCCGTTGTAGTCAATTTTGCATCACCGCCTACAGTAACATCACCTATATCAACAAAACCGCCGCTGCTTGACATATTCAGATTTCCTTGCACTTCTGCATTTCTCAAGAAGGAAATCTGCCCCGATGTATTTGTATTTACATCTTTTGTAACAACAAACTTCTCACCGTTATTGTTATAATTCAATGCAACGGAACCTTTTGCATCCACATTCAGATTTCCGTCTATCTTACCGCCGTTTGCAAAAGTAACACGCCCTGAAGGTGCAGTAATATAGACATCACCATCAATATTTACAGCCTCCATTCTTACTCCCGGGAGCTGTTCTTTGTCAGTACTCGGCGTTCCGCCCAGAGCCAGATAATCTTGTCCGTTAGAGGTAACAAGTTTTATGGAGCCTGCATTCAGTGTAGATTTAATTGCATTAATTGCGGGAGCAACGATACTATATTCGCCTCCCACTTCAAAGGTACTGCCGTTTTCAATTCTTATTCCGACAATTGTTCCGTCATTATTATATATATTATTAAATTTTGCATTTGTTAAATCAAGATTTGCCAAATCTTGAACAGTCATATTGCTCAAATCTTTGGTTGTAAGCATCAAGTCTCCTGCCGTCGTGAACTTGGCACCATCAAATAAAACACCGTTCGGGTTTGAAATAATCAATTTGGCAATTCCGGAATTGGCATTTATTTGACCATAAATATTAGACATTCCGTTATTAACGGTATTCAAAATCGTAAGTCCGCCTTTTCCTCCAACATCGTTAAAATTAAGACTTTCACCTTTATTAATATTTAAAGAGTCCCAATTTACATGAGCATTGCCGTTAAAATTCAAATCTGCAAAACCATCGCCGGTTGTCATTCCGGCAAACCCGCCTTGTGCATTGTTGATAACTGCCCCGCCGTTACCGACACCCAGACCAGTATCCATTGCAGAAACCTGCATTAGTGCAAACAAAGAACTTAAAACTGCTGCCAATAATTTACGTTCAAACTTTCTCATACACAATTCCTTCTTTTTGTTGATTGTATATCAATCATACTACTAAAAAAATTAAACATAAAAATATTTGCGTTATTTTCGGCAAATTTCCGCAGAATTGTTACAAATTTTAATAAAAATCATAAGACCAAAATCTTTAAACGACAGTTGTTTGATGCGTTTGTCAAACAACTGTCGTTTAAGCATAAAAGGCTGGCAGTTTCGGATTTTATCCTCCGAGCATCGGACCATTGTATTTTTTATACAAAGCCATCACATCATCAGCAATTTTTTCTCCGCGAACCATTTTGCCGTAGACTTCCGCAATAAACTCCCCAATGCTTGTTTGAGCGTACCACGAGACACTGCCCGCAGTCTGTTGTGTTTCCTGATTTGTTAAAAATTCATATAAATCGGGATATTTCTTTTGGAATTTCTTAGGATTCTTTTCGAAAAGTTCTTTAAATCCTTTATAAGTGAGCCCCCCCCATCTGTTGTCTACAAATTCTACATCGGATGTATCCTTTTTCCCGGCTTTTACGTCATTATAAGCATCTTTAAAACTCGGAATCTTCCATTGTTTAATATCCAATTCTTTCAAATTCTTTGCAAAATCCTGCAAGTGTCCCATTTCATGGTGAATTGTCTTGGTCGGAGATAAATACGGTATATCAATTTCAGGCTGGTGTCCCAGTTTTTCCCGTAATTGAGTAAACATTTCTTTTAATTTTTCACTCTGTTTTTCATTCGTCAATTTGGCAAAATCATCAACATCAACTTTTATACCGTTTTTCTCAAACAAAGACAAATTATTTTTTAATGTCCTTAAGGGTGCTCCCTCAAGCATATTCTTTTGAATACGGCCTGCATTAGACAAATTAGCCCACAATTCCCGTTTTTCGGCTATAGTTAGAGAATCCGGCGATTGTTTGTATTTTTTTATCACATTTATCAATTTTTCATCCAAATTGCATACAAACTGAAATTCTTCAGGAGCCTTAGCCGCAGCTTTTGAAGCTGATTCGGCGGCAGCTTTTTGTTTTCCTATACCAAGCTGTATATTCAGTTTTTCATTTAGAGTTTCGTGCTCAAAGAGTTTTTTATTAATCTCCAAATGACCGAAATAAGGAGATTCAATATCCTGTACAACTCCTGCCAGGGTATTGTCGCCCATTTCTCTATACCACAATTTTTTAGGCATAAACAACCTTCCTTTATTTGCATTTGATACTTCTACCAAACCTTTATTTGCAAAATTAATCGCATCAAGCGTAAAATTCTTGTCAACATCACCTACTTTTAAAACTTCTTTTGCAAACTTAATCCCTTCTTCTACTGTTTTTGCTTCCTTAAAATCAATTTTTTCCGCAAGGTTTTGGAAAACAATATTTTCATCATAAAGTTTTTTCAGCTTGCCAACCTGATGCTTGGATATAAGAATCCCCGCGGTAACAATCCCTGCTAAAGCCGTACCTATACCGACAGCCCATTTTGCACCTTTTGATAAACCTTTGTCGCTTTTTATGGCATTTTCAGCAGAAAACTCCACCGTATCATGAGGAATCTGCTGAACAGAAGAGGGCTGTGTTACAGGTCCTACAGTATAGCCAGGATATACCCCCCCCCCGAAATGCACGCTGCGGCAAGGTTTGAGTATTTGCATAAAAATTATAATAACCTGTTGAATTAATCATTAAATATCTCCTTCTACTTTTACCTTATTTATATAAAGTCATTCAAGAAAAAAAAATTGCCTGTGTGTAACAAAATGTTAAGCTGGTAAAAAACATCACACAACAACTGCCAGATACTGCCTGCCAATTACCGTATTTAAACAGTGAATATAAAGCTATTGTGCAGGCAGCTGAATTAACTTTTTATCCGACGATTGACTTATATATGAGACTTGAAGCTTTTACGATAAAATCTTTACCCTGAGGAGCATTATGCGGTCTTTGCGCCAAAATTACCACTATATATTTTTTACCGTTTTGAGCATAAACGATTCCCGCATCTCCGAGCATCGTACCTATATCTCCCGTTTTATGAACAAACATTGCACCTTCGCCTAAACCGGCCGCAATAAGCCGATTATTCTTAACGTGACTCAAATAATCAATAATATATTCACGGGAATTTATATTTAAAAATCCGGGATTATCGAGATTATAAAGAATTTTTGCCATATCTTTTGCGGTTGTTTTATTTGTTCCTTTCAAATCCGGAAGCCAGGTTCTTACGTATGTGGAAGAAATTCCCCAGTCACGCAGCCCTATATTAACATCATCCATGCCGCCAAGTTTTGACATAATCATATTGGTAGAAGTATTATCCGAATCCTGAATCATTGTTTTTGCAAGTTGGTCAAGTGAATACTTATTTCCGGTTCTTGCATATTGTAAATTTCCGGAACCCGGAGATTTGTAATAATCAGTCAAGGTCATCTCGTCGTATATTGTCATTTGATTTGCTTCAATTGACTTAAACAAACGTACAAGCACGGGAAGCTTAATTATACTGGCTGCAGAATACAGAGCATCGCCGTTTATATCAACATATTTACCGTTTTCGTACTCCCAAACATATATTGAAGGCTTTATCGTCGGATATTGCTTCATAAGTTCCGTAAGCTGCAATTTTAATCCTGCTATTTCGCGAGTATGATACATTGTGGTAACCTCACTATGCATCTTTTGTACCGTAGGAGTAAGAAGCAGACGATTCATAAACAAATCATTACTTAAATAATTTGTTACGGGATTAGCGATAGCGTACAAGTCTGAACCTTTTGGCTGCCAATTTTTGAAAGCCATTCCAGAAGGCATCTCCGTAGATACTGATAATTTCTGCGGAAAAAATACCTGCTGTATCAAACGGTTATAACTGGTCGGAAATACAAAGTACATAAAAGCCGCTAAAAAAGAAAATACTACACAAAGCCTGAATAAATGTACTATCGGATTTGTTTTCTTTTTAGGTTTATGAATAATACGGGTTTTATGTCTTCTTTCCGGTACAACATACAACCTGTTTTGTATATTTTCCTGCTGCTTATAAGCGTACAAAAGTAATCCCCTCCCGAATCTATTTAAATACTAACATTATAGTCTCCGGTGATACATCCTTCAAAAAGTGTAATTAGAAAATCTTATCATAATGCCTTAGCCCGATAGGGTAATGTAAAAACCGAAAAGAAGTTTACAATTGAAAAGAAAACAGGAGATTAAATTATGAAAAAGTTTTTAATATTATCAGCATTCTTGCTGACATTACCGGCATTTGCTGCTTGTCCTATAGAAGGAGGTGAAACGGTTTGTTCGCTCCCGGGGTTCAGAGAACAAATGACGCCGACATATAACCCTAACAGCAATATAAGTGAGTTTTCCGATACACCTGAGGCGCGTTTAAATCCTATAGACAGAAGTGATATAGAGCAGGAAATGAAAAGATTTTCACCTGCCGAAAGTGATTATAGCTATAATTCCGGCTGCCAGTTCGGTGTTTGTATGCAGAACAGAAGTACCCCGTTGTTTCAACAGCCTAAGCAATAAAAAAGAGGGCATAGCCCTCTTTTTGACTATATAAATAATGTTTTCCAAAACTTATAACATATTTTTTCTGATTTTTTCTTTTGCTTTATCAATTTCTTTAATTCTCTTTTCTATAGCATTAACCTGCTTTTTAAGAGCTTTTCTTTCTGTTTTAATAAGTTTGTATTGAGCATCAACATCAGCATATTTGGTCTTACAGTTTAACAGGTCGTTACGGATATCAACCTGAGCATTGTCCAGCTGCAAAATAGCATTTTGGATATTTCCGTTTCCGACGGCATCTCCGTCAACAGAGGAAGAGACAACAGATTTTGAACCGGTAGTTACGGAAGAAGAACTACCATACTCCGTATCATTAAAATTTAACGGTGTAAAAGCATTGCCGTCTGCTAATACCGGAATATTGATTACGGCAAGCAAGCCTAATGTTAAAAACAATTTCTTCATCTTCATTTCTCCTATCTTATATTAAGCATGATATTATACTTTCAAACTTTTGACTATCCTTTATTAAATGTATAAAATAACAATATGGAAAGAGATTTTTGTAATAAATGCGGAGAGTGCTGCAGGAAAATAGCTGTAGATTTTGAACAAGGAGTAATTTTCCGTGACGGAATTCAGCCGCTTTCGCCTGAATTTTCTTCAATGCTTGTATCTGTCAGTAAAACGAAAAATATAACTTTTTGTTCATGCAAATACCTGAAGAATAATTTATGTACAAACCCTAAAAAGCCGTAGGAGTGTTTGAATTATCCAACATCACCGTTTGCATTTCTCCCCGGAGGATGCGGTTATGAG
>CALUPJ010000139.1 GCA_944322555.1 Candidatus Gastranaerophilales bacterium
GATATCCATGGAGTTATCATAAACACCGCCGTAGATTAAGCCTCCGATGATGAAGTTATTTTTATACCAAGTCCCCAAGAAACCTGCCTGACCGCCATTTTGATAAGCGCCTAATCCTGAATAATACTGATGCGCTCCGTTATAGCCAATGTATGCTGTCGGCATGAATTTCCAGCCGTTTCGCAGCTCTTTAAGCCCGAAATCTGCGCCAATTAATGTTCCGTACGCATTATTCCCGACATTGCTTAACCCCTGGCTCATCTGGAGAGTTTCAAATGTACCGTACATTTTAACCCAGAGTCCGCCGTCTTTTCTTGAATATTGATATGGCGCATATTGCGGCATTGTTGACGCATATTTGTTTGCCAGCATACCGGAATATGCCGTTCCGCCGTTATCTTCTTTAAAGCTCGGCAAAAGCATTGAGTGATTAAACAGCATATCACTAATTGCAAGCTGATTCATCCATTGCGCAAGTGTTGTAACCTGTCCTCTGTATACCTGCGGGTTAAATCTCGTAAGATTTAAAGTATAGTTTCCGGTAATACCGCCGTGGTTATTAAGTTGATACCAGCCGATTGGTGTAAATACTTCTTTTTTTGTTGCCGTAAGATTAATTGTAGGCTCGATTGAATTATATTTGAACACGTTATCAAGCTTAATATCTCTGTCAATAGGAGCGTCCCAGCCGAAAATGTCACCGCCTAAATTCCAGTCGGAAATATTTACCGTACCATCTCCCGTAATTTTGTCACCGATAAATTGGTCTGTTCCGTGATATCCTTCAAGATTACTTCTTCCGTATACATCAAGAGTAAAGTCTGCCTGATTACGAACTTCACCTGCAGTATTTGCCCCAATATTCAGATTTTGAATATTGTATTCATCAATATCACTGTTCATAGCGGAAAGCGTGCCGGAGGTGTTAAGATTTTCAATATTGTATATTCCGCCGTAATCTTCACTTAATGCAATGAGCTTTGAACCAGTATCAATATTTATGTCTCCGCCTTGCAGAGTACTCAGATTAGTCATTGCAAGGGTTGAATTATTTTTGAGGTTTAATACTCCGCCCAACTGTGTATAGAAAGGCATATCAGAACCTTCTTGGGTTGAAATTTCTCCTGTTGTGTGCGAAAAATTATTAAAATCGATTGATGCCCCGTCACTGAGTATAATATCACCTTTTATAGTGTCATTTTCGTTGAGATTTACCTGTGTATTGTCGATAAATGAAGCTATTGCACCTTTTTCAATATTTAGTGCAGCTCCTTCCGTAACGTTACCTGAATCAAAAACGAGATATGTGTTTTCATTATTGGTATTTCCGACGTTCATCGTCCCTACAATATTGGCTGCATTACCTTCCAGTGAGAGGGTATTGTATCCTCTTTCAACGTTTATAATTCCGCCAAGATCATTTTGTTGGGCTGTAATGCCGACGGTAGAACCGTCCGAAATCTCAAAAGTACCGTTATTTACCATGTTTGTAAGGCTGATAGACGCATTATCGGTTACTTTGAAAATGTTGTTGTTAATAACTTCCTGAGTACTCATTACTGCATTTTCGCCTGAATTGATAAACGTACCGTCATTTGTAAGAACACTAGAATAGTTAGCGGTATAATTACCCCTGTTTAGGATAGTTCCGTTATTTGTAAGTCCATGATTAATAATAAGAGAACCGTCGTTAGTGAGGGTTGCATTCGCATTATTTGTTAAACTCTCTACTTCTACGTTTCCTGCGGTTATATCAAATTGTCCGTTAACGGTCATCGAATTTTGTGTGATACTTCCCGAGCTGCTGCCGTTTGTAACATTAAGTGTTCCTGTGTCTCCGCTTATTGTTCCTGTATTTGTGAGATTATTTGCGGTTATACTGCTTGTATTTTCAAAATTACCGCCGACAGTTACGTTATTCTGGGAAATTTGTCCGCTGTTGCTTCCCGCCTGAATGTTAAGATTTCCGTTCCCCGTAATGTTTGCTGAGTTAGTGAATGTATTTGTTGCACTAATGGTGCCTGTATTGGAAAATTCTGTTCCTGCGATTTCAACGATTGCTTGAGAAATATTTCCCGAATTGGAACTGTTGTTTGCAGCGTTGTTTATATACAGTTTACCGTTTTCACCCGTAATAGTTGCAGAGTTGGTGAATGTATTTGTTGCGGTTATACTTCCTGTATTTTCAAAGCTGTCACCACTTATATTCACTTCTGCCTGTTCAATAGTACCTTCATTAGAACTGTTATTGTCAACATCGGTTATGTTTAACACTCCGTTTTGCCCCGTAATTACAGACGTATTGGAAAAAATTTCCGTAGAGGTTATTGTCCCTGTGTTTGAAAAAGCCGTTCCGTCTATAGCTACATTCGCCTGTGATATAGTACCGCTGTTAGAGCTTGTTCCGCTGTCATTGAAGATATACAGGGTTCCGTCTTCACCTGTTATATTTTCGGAGTTGGAGAAGGTGTCCAGTGCAGTTAAGACATCGTTATTTTCAAAATCTCCGGTTATCGCAATTGTTCCTTGCTCAATACTGTTATTGTTTTCTCCGCCTGCAATTGTCATGCTGCCTGTATCACCTGAGATAGAACCATTGTTGACTAAGTTATCAACAGTAATACTGCTGTTGTTTTCAAAAGTCGCATTTGTATTATTTGTAATACTAAGAGAATTAAGAGAAGTTGTATTTTTACTTAAAGTTCCGTTATTTGTAAAACTTCCGTTGTTCACGATAGCATCTGTTATTACGCTGCTGCCGTCATTGTTTATAAAAGTTCCGTTGTTTGTAAATGACCCTGTTGTAATAGTTCCGCTATCGGAGGGTGAAACCGTAATATCACCGTTATTATAAGTACTATCGGCTGCAACGGTAAAACTGTCCGGGGTTATATCCCCTGTATTTGTTCCGTTTTGCACGACCAGGTCACCGCCTTTAATTGTAGCGGTATTAATAAATTCATTTGTGATAGAGAACCCTTCACCTATGTTTAAAGTTCCGTTATTTGTAACTTTTCCACCCTGACCTGTTATTGCTCCCGATATTGTATTTGTCCCGCTTAAGTTTATTTCGCCCGTATTATTGATATTGCCGGAGAAATTATTTGTCCCGTCTGTGTTTATTGTTCCTGTGTTTGTTATGTTACTTGCAAAAGAATTATTTCCGCCTGTTGCAATTGTACCTGCATTATAAATATCATTTGCGACAATCACTGAACCCTGGCTAACGATTACATTATTAAGATTCGCAACGCTGTCAATTTCATTATATATGGCACCACCGCCTTCAGCTGCAGTATTTCCGCTAAAAATTGCACCGTTCAGGGTTATTGTGCTTTCGTTATAAATAGCTCCTCCGCTTGCGGAAGAACTGTTACCTATAAACTGTGCTCCGCTTCCTACGGTAAGATTAGCACCATCTTCGGTAGAAAAGTTCATATTTGCAACAGCACCGCCGTTATCATCTGCGGAATTCCCCTGAAACAAAGCTCCTGTCCCTATTTGCAGTGTTCCGTCGAAGTTTCCGATAGCACCGCCGTAGGCTGCATCCGACGAGTTATTTGTAAACTCGGCATCATTTCCGATGGTTGCCGTTTTGCCGTCATTATTCCATATATAAAGTCCGCCTGATGCAAACTCTGATTTATTATTGTCAACCGTTAAATTGTCCCCTACGGTAACCGTTGAGTTATATATGTAGGCTGCTCCGGCAGCACCTTTAGCCTGTCCTCCATCCGGGTAGTTATAAACATCCGACGGGGCAGTATTACCTGAAAAAGTAACATTATCGCCAATATCCAACGTTGCCCTGTCTACATAAATAGCACCGCCGGCATCTCCAATAGTGCCAGTAGAAGAGTTTGTGGTAAATGTATGGTTATTTTCAAACGACGTATAGTTGCCGATATTAAGAGTTGAACCTTCTGCCGAGAATATTGCTCCTCCCTGGTGTGAGGTATTTCCGCTGAATGTTGAGTGAGATGTAGCCGTTCCGTCTGTAATGGTAAGTGTTCCCTGATTGTATACTGCACCTCCCGAAGTTGTAGAGGTATTATTTTGTAAGGTTGAGTCAGTGATTGTCATGGAGTTTCCAGACTCATTAAGAACCGCCCCGCCATAAGCATTACCTGTGTAGTTTTCTACAACTGAACCGGAAGTTATATTTGTATTAACTATCTGGTCAGCTCTTGCGGATTTTGCAGGCAACAAAAACAAAGAGCTCAAAACTATAGCTGCTATAAGCTTTTTCTTTTCCATAAAAAACATTCTCCAATATCACTAACTCCAAGTAAAATTCTAACAGAAAAAAACTTTACAATAGTATTTTGTAAAGCTTTTGTTACATAAAGATAATGCTAAAAACAAAAAATGATAAATTATCCGCACGCAGGTACATGAGCTTGGGAATATATTTGCTCCCTCCGTATCTATAATCTAGAATTTTTCCGTAAATATTTCAAAATATGCTTGCGGATGTTCACACACAGGACATAAGCAGGGGGCTTCTTTGCCTATATGCGTGTGTCCGCATTTTCTGCAAATCCATTGAGTAGTTTCTTCTTTTTTGAAAATGCCTCCTGATTTAAGCTCCTCTGCCAGACGTTCAAATCTGTGTGCGTGATGCTTTTCGATTTCGACAATTCCGGCAAAAAGTCTGGAAATATCATCAAAACCTTCTTCCTTGGCTACTTGTGCGGAATTTTTATAAAGAATTTCCCATTCTTCTCTTTCACCTGATGATGCGGCACGAAGGTTCTCGTATGTATCTCCGAAAAAGAACGGATAAGCTCCCGTTACCGTAAGGTGCTCGGCATTTGGTATGTGTTTGTAAAATAATTTAGCATGTTCCTGCTCGTTAGAAGCGGTATCAAGAAAAACCTGACTTATTTGTTCGTAACCTTCTTTTTTAGCTAATTTTGAATAAAAAGTATACCTGTTTCTTGCTTGTGATTCTCCGGCAAAAGCATTTATAAGATTTTGCAGAGTTTCAGAGTTCTCTAATTTCATATTGCTCTCCTTATTACAGAGAGATTATAGGATATTTTATATAAAAATTTATTCCCCGTCTTTGCTATATACAGCTATAGAATAGTAAAAATTAAAAAGCTTATAAAAAATAATATAATTTGGCTAATCTCTATAACTAAAGTTGCAAATTTGTACTAGCAGAAGTAAAAAAGTGTAAAAATATACAGTTTAAATGCTGATAAATACTGTGTTCTACATCAAAAGTATGATTCTGCAACTAAAGTTGTAAAGTTCTTTTTTTTAATGCCGTTAAAGCATGTAGAAAGGCAAACTATAAATTTATTGAAAGGAATTTATTATGACAGCGACATCAACAATTACAATCAACACAAACTTGGCGTCATTAACCTGTCAATCTTACCTTAGAGATGCAACTAAGGGTATGAACACAGCAATGGAGAGATTATCTACCGGTTTTAGGATAAACTCTGCAGCGGATGACGCAGCCGGCTACGCAGTATCTGCCGGCATGGAAGCCAAAATCAACGGTTACGATATTATCGAAACCAATGCACAAATGGGGTTGGATATGTTAACAACCCAGGAAGGTATTCTGGATATCATCAATGATTATCTTCAAAGAATACGAGACTTAACAATGCAGGCTGCGAACGGTACTTATGGTTCTGCTTCTTTGAACGCAATTGCTACCGAAGTTGTTCAAAGAATGGATGAAATTAACCGTTTATGCCAGATTACAGATTTTAATGATACATATCTTCTAGACGGTTCAAGAACAACAGACATAAACCTGCAGGTAGGTTTGTATTCAGATAAAAGATGTGTAATAAAAATGGATGCATTCTTGTTTGCAAGTGCCGAATCAACCGTAATATTCGGATTCGGCTCCGCAGGGATTAAAGATGCCGCAGGCAATCCGCAGGGATTTATGGACTTGACGGCAGTAGATGCAGAAGATGAAGAAAACGGATACATATACCGTGCAAGAAAATTAGATTCTAACGGTCAACAAATTATTGATGAAGCAACAGGTGAACCGCAATATTTAGATGGTTATTATAAATCTGCACTTGCGGCCGCTTTAGCTGAAAATGGTGATATTACATATGCCGGAGGCGGAACCGCAGCTTCTGCTGTCAGTGCAACTATTGGCGGCAACGGTGCATTATCTATAGAACAAATGTGTGCTGCTATATACAGAAATGATAACTCTGCGCGTGAATTCATCGATCAGATAGATATAGCAATCGACAATATTTCTCTTAGAAGTACAAAAATCGGTGCATATATGAACAGACTTGATTCTGCAATAGAGTCAACAGATGTTCAAAGAGAAAATCTTGTTGAAGCAAATTCAACAATTAAGGATGCTGACGTTGCGACTGAATCTTCAAATTATATAAAATACCAAATCTTGCAGCAATCGACTGCGACTCTGTTAGCAACCGCTAACCAGATGCCTTCAATTGCTTTGAACTTGATTTAGTAATTCTAAATTTACAATACAAATAATAACAGAGATAATAAAGGTCCTTTCAATGGCTCCCGGTACTTTGTGTCGGGAGTTTGCCTTATTTATCTCCTTAATATACAGTATTTAAGTTATTGTTTTAATGTATTCAATAATATCATCCGACTCATACATTTGTATATTTCTGTCAGTATCAACCAGAAAAGGAACCTGTCTTTTCCCGCCGAGTTGAATAAGAGCTTCTTCTGATGGCTTGTTTTTTATATCAATTTTATTGTATTCTATATTATTTTTATTCAAAAAAACCATAACCTTCTGGCAATACGGGCAACTTTCTAAAATATATAAATCAAGCATACTAACCTCCTTGTATTTATTTTTGTAAATTGATTAGTAAAAATCATTCTCCATGTATCTTCTTTTTATGCTAATATAAAAGTTGAGGTAAATATGTTAAGACAATTTTTAAATTCCAAAATACACCGTGCCACCGTAACGGATGCAAATCTGAATTATGTAGGCTCAATTACGATAGACGAAGAATTTTTGGAACTTGCAAAAATAAGAGAGTGGGAAAAAGTAGAAATATTAAATATTAATAACGGAGAACGCTTCCAGACATATGCTATAAAAGGCAAAAGAGGCTCCCGTTGTTTCTGTCTGAACGGTGCCGCAGCGCGTAAAGCCCAGCCGGGTGACAAGATTATTGTTGTAACTTACGCTCTCTTAACAACGGAAGAAATTGAGACTCATAAACCAACAATAGTACAGGTTGGAGAGAATAATGAAATCGTCAGGGCCTGAAAAATTTTTTGTAAAAAAGAAAAAAAAGAAATTTTCTGTGAATATTAATAATATGGGTGTTGATATTGATAAGAACGAATACTATGAAATAGTAAAGTCTAATTCAGCGCATCCCGAAGCAGGTTTGTATTAATCTAAGATTTTTACTCCGCTTGAAGAACCTGTACCGTAGTTGTTATAATGATATCCGTTCCCAAAAGGGCTTGAGAATTGTGTAATATTGCTGTTGCCATATGTTGTCGGGTAAGGTGTTGTGGTAAAGCCGGAAGAAGAAAAAAACGGATCGTCGTCTAAAGAAGGTGTAAAGCCTGTCATTTGTCCGGAAAAATAGTTTCCTATATTTCTTAGCCATGAGGTTTTGTAATTTGTTTTTGGTCTGGCTAAAATAGCAGAGCGGACATTGTCGTATCTGGAGTTTAAATCTCCGTTTTGAATAGCCCCGAAAGCTTGCATCTCAAGCCGTTCAAGTCTCTCAATGTCGTTGTCGCGATTATAACTCCTGTTCATTGTGTATTTTTCTAGCGCGCTCAAATCAGCTATAGAAGTGTAGTAATTGTTTCGCCTTAATAATCTTCTTTGTGGATATGTGTTATAAAATCTTCTGTTTCCGTTCATATTATTATAATATGCCGGATGTCTGTAATTATGCCGAAAGCCTCTGTTATAAGGTTTCATATAATTTCTTCCGTAAACAGGTCTTCTGGTTACATATGTTCTGGCTGCGGCAGCATCAATGGCAGTACCGGCAACGGTCAAGATTAACATTGTTAAAATCAGCAAATATCGATACATAATAATCCTCCGAGAATATTAAAATTTATACGCAGGATTTTTTGTATTGCCAGATTAGACAGATTTTTTATGTTCAAAATTCCTTAACAAAT
>CALUPJ010000140.1 GCA_944322555.1 Candidatus Gastranaerophilales bacterium
CTTTTATAGATGAATTAGACTCAATTGCAAAAAAGAGAGACGGCTCTTCTAATGCCAGATTTGACGATGCAATGGTTAATCAGCTGCTCGGATGCATGAGTGACCTGGAAAAAACTAAGGTTCCCGCTTTTATAGTAGCCGCAACAAATATGAAGTCTTTGATTGATAAAGCCTTACTTGCAACAGGTAGATTCGGACTTCATCTTGAAATACCAATGCCAAACCTTGAAGGCATAAAACAAATTTTTAAAATTCATTCCAAAAATCAGCCTATAGAAAAATCCATACCAATAACCGAAATTATAAAAAAGATGTTTGATAATAAATTTAACGGCTCTGATGTCGCAGAAGCGGTAACTGACAGTTATTTTAATGCCATTGAGCGTATGGGTATGAACAAAAAAATGGATGCCAAAACATTCTGCTATAATGACTTAAAAGAAATTATGATTAACAAAGATGATTTACTAAAGGCTGTCGAAAGAATTGTTAAGCAGAAGCTTTAACCAGCTCCGAAGCCTTTGCAACAGCCAATTTGAGTCCTTCCTGATTTGTCCAAAAATCCGGATAATTAATATATGGTTTAACAATCTTTCTTGCCCAGGAACCTACAGCAATTCCCCAATAATTTATTCCGCATTGTTTTGCAAGTTCTGCAGTTTTGGAGTTTGTACCGCCTGACAATACTATATGAACAGGTAAATTAGCGTTTTGAATAATCTCTGCCATCGCAACCGCCTGTAAAGTTGTTTTATAACTGTCATCAGACCCGCTCATAGGAATACCATCCGCCTGTACAATCGTAGAATACGGCTTTCTGTGAGCAATCATGTTTCTGATTCTTGCAAGAACTTCTTTATTTCCGAAATTTTCTCTGTCTATACAAATTGAAGCATATTTTGGGTTACACTCATTGATTACATTCCATTTGTAATCCAGATCACTTTTATCATGGCCCATTATATGAAGTTCCAGAATTTCTACTCCGTTTTCTACCATATATGGCAGGATTTCTTTGACATTAACATCTTTTTCATACATTGTAGCTGCACCTGTAGGACACTTTTTTGCGCAGGTTCCGCAGCCGATACAACGCTTTTCGTTCACAATTATAGAAGATGTAATGGCATCATTCGGGCAATTTCTAAGGCAATTACCGCATTTGATACAAACGCTTTCTCTGATTTTAGCTTTCGTAATATGCGGATCTCCTTTTATACCGACACTTACACAAAAATGGGCTTCATCTGCACCGGCCAAAGCAACAGCTTCTTTTGCGGAAGCAAGAATCTCCTTATTGGCTGAAATATCAAAATATTTGCAACCTGCCTTCGCATAAATATAAACAAGTTTTTTTACGCTTTCGCAATCTTCATTTCCTGCACCGCACACGAGCTTAAACATATCTTTTAAAAACCTATAGCGTAATTAAATATTTTCTTCATCTTCGACTGTTTTGCGGAAGAAGCCGTATCAACCGTTACTTCCGGAGCCTCAATAACCTGCCCCGCACGCTGAAGCATATTATTTTGCTGCAGAGTTTTATCTACATTATTAAAAGACTTTAAAGTATCCAGTTTATTTTGCAATTCTTCATTTTCGTTATTAAGAATAACGGTCTGCCTGCTCAAATCGTTTAGTTTTACTTCACAGGAGATTACAAAATAGTAGCTTATAACAACAACGGCAATAAGCAGACTCAATATGACGCATAATGTTTTATTAACTCTTTTAATTGCCATATCTCTTACAAAATTCTCCTTCGGAAAGTACCCTTCTATTATACTATTAACAGCTAAATTTTGAACAGATTTATCAACAAAAGACTTATTTCTTACAGGTTCTTCAACCGCATAAACTCTTTTTGCTTCTCCGGATATTTTTTTTATAAAACTGTCTAAATTATTTTCTCTCTTGTTGTTGATTTTTAAAGCCGAAACCAATGCCTATTGCTCCTCCACTCCCCAAACCATCATGCATTAATTCTTCTGGCTATTCTGAGTTTAGCACTCCGTGATGGCGGATTTTCTTTTATCTCCTCTACACTCGCCGCAATCGGTTTTTTGTTAACCAATTCAATTCTGGGCGGCGGGCATTTGCAAATCATATCATTGCACCTGCACTTACTGCTTTCATACTTTAAGATCTTTTTTACAATTCTATCTTCTAAAGAATGAAAACTTATTACAGAAATTATACCACCATTATCCAATAAATCCAATATATCATGCAGTACAATGTTTACATTTTTTAACTCATGGTTAACCTCTATACGAACAGCTTGAAACACTCTTGTAGCAGGGTGTATATGAGACTTAACCCTAGGAGTCGCAGCGACAACAATATCAGCCAGTTCTTTCGTTGTTCTAATCGGCTTAACCCTTCTAGTTTCAACAATCTTTTTTGCAATTCGCTTTGAAAATCTTTCTTCACCATATTCACTGAATATCCTCACCAAATCATCCTCAGAGTACGTATTTATTACATCATAGGCAGAAAACTCCGCTGACATGTCAAATCTCATATCGAGCTGAGCCTCTTTTAAAAAAGAAAAACCTCTTTCCTGTTTTGTAAGCTGATGATAGGATGCTCCCAAATCCAGAATTACTCCGCCCGTAATCTTTTTTATGCCGAGCTTCTCAAGCTCGGTTTTTATATTGGTATATGAAGATTTTATAATTGTCAAATTCGGGTAGTTTTTCAAACATTCTTTCGCATGCCTGATAGCTTCATCATCAATATCAAATGCAATCAATTTTCCGTGCGGAGATATTCTCTTGAGAATAAGCCCGCTGTGTCCTCCGCCGCCTAAAGTACAGTCCACATATATTTTGCCGTCACAACATTCCAATGCATTTACGGCTTCATTTAGCATTACTGTATAATGTTTAAAATCATCACTCATTTTTAGCCTCCAGCATAAACGTCACAGGCCCGTCATTTATCAATTCCACATCCATCATGGCTCCGAAACTTCCCGAAGCGGTTCTTATTCCGTTTGACTTAACCTCTTGTATAAAAGCTTCATAAAGTTCATTTGCAATCTCCGGCGGGGCGGATTTATCAAAACTCGGGCGTGTTCCATTTTTACAATCGCCGCATAAGGTAAATTGAGAAACAATCAACATCTCACCTTCAACATCTTTCAGTGATTTGTTCATTTTATCGTTTTCATCGGGAAATATTCTCAAATTAATGATTTTTCCCGCTAATTTTAGTACCTGCGCTCCGGTATCTCCTTTTTCAATTCCAACTAGTGCAAGAATCCCGTTTTCAATAGAGGAATATGGTTTGCCGTCAATTGTCACCGAAGCCTTTTTTACTCTCTGGATTAAAACTTTCATGACAATGCCTCGCAGGATTTTTGCAATAATTTTGTAATATAATTTATCCGCTTTTCCGCATTACCATAATACGTATTAATTTTTTCCGTTAAATTTAATATTGTCTCTAATGTAAATTCTTTGGTCATTTTCATCTCGTAATCCAAATCAATCCTCTCTGCCGTAGTTATAAAATCAAAGAGTAAATTTTTCTTTGCAAACACAGTACTCATATCTGCGTAATTCAAAGAAAGTTTTTTCAAGCCTTGCAGTACCTCCCGGTTTGCAGTTCTGTAGCGTTTTAAATCATTTCTCAATGTTTTTACAAGCCTTTTTCCTTCTTCCAGCTTGGGAATACATGTTTTTAAATCCGCAAGCGCAAGTTGAATATTTTCTTTTATTCTAATGATATCGTATTGGTAATCAGATACCAATTCCCGATTTTCTATTTTTTCGGAATCGGCAAGAGCATCTTCAAGCGGCATATTTTTATATCCGTCAATTTGTGCACCAACAAGAGATGTATTTATATATTCTCTGTCCGGAAAATTTTCCGTAAACTCTTTCAACGGTTTTATAAACGCTGCGTAGACCGATTCAGTGGGAATCATATCTCCTCTAATCCCTCTGACATAATACAATGCACTATTTAAATTGCTAAGACGTCTCTTAGCAGCCTGTATTTGCATCTCTTTATTCTCTGTATTGCAAAGAGACGCACAGAAATTGTCAAAATCTCTTGCCGTGATTTCCCACTTTTTAGTATCCTTATTAAAACGGCACTCCAAATCCTTGTATGCGGAATCTTTGCTGTAACACTGACCTTCTACATACGCTAAATCCTGACCGACAAGTACGAGTTTTGAACAACCCAAAATTCTTGCACAATTTAATGCGGCATATGATACAGTACCTTTCGACCAGTATTCGGAAGTGTCAAGTTCCGCAACACCACGCCAGAATGAATTAACAGGCTGATTTGCAGATATATGTGAATAAGTATTTTTAAACTTAAACTTTCTCAAATTAGGATGAGAAAAAGGTTCCGTTATAAAATTAACATTACTTAAATCAAGCCCCTCTATTTGCTTTGAACAGTCTATTGTTTCAATAATACAGAGAAAATCAGGTGTAATATCATGTTTTGCAATCGTTTTCATCGCAGTTCCGACAACAAACAAAACAATATTATCCCTGTATTTTTTTATTGTTTCAATATTTCTGTCCAACGTAGGGCCTGCAGACACTATAACTGCTGTTTTTCCTTTATAAAAATCCTTATATTCGGCAAGAGGAATTTCATGAACAAGAGAAGGTATATTTGCCGCAAGACGCACCAGAACATAATACATTTTCTGCGTCGTATATCTTAAATCCATTCCGTATGAGCCGACCATTCTTTGAAGTTCTGTTACAAGCTCATTAAAATTATTTTCGTTGAGTTTCCTGTAAGAGATGGTCGAAAGCATAAGCGGAATATTTTTCGTATTTGATTTTTGATATATATACTCACCTGCTTTCTCCAGCGTTGCAGCAATATAAACATTTGATTTTGCAATATCGCTCGTAAAATCTACAAGAGTAAAAGCTATTTTCAAAATATTTAAATCCGGTTCATACAAAATTACCGTTCCCTGAGATTTTCTTGAAGCTATCTGAAATAAATACCCGAGTCCCAAGCCGTAAATCAAATGTATAGCTACAGGTTCATTTTGTGCCTGGGCAAATATTTCGGCTGCTTCTTGCAGCGGATTCTGCCGGTTATGAAGACAAATATTTTTATATAATAAATTATAAAAGCCGTTCTCTTTTACAAGCTGAGGAACCTCCGTTACTATATGAGCTGCAAGACGTGCTGCCAGTTCTTTATCTTTTAAAGCAAGAGCCTGTATATTTTTTTCAAAAAGATTCATCTTTGTTTCCCTCTCAACTGACCGCATGCCGCATCTATATCAGCTCCGCGCTCCAGTCGTACCGTTACTTTTTTTCCGGAATGCTCAAGCAGATACTTAAACTTCATAATATCGTTATTTGAAGGTTTTTTATAGTCATTTTCAATAACCGAATTGTATGGTATTAAATTTATGTTACATTTTAAATCTTTCAAAAAATAGGCAAGTTCTTTTGCCGCGGCAGGAGTATCATTAAATCCGTGAATCAGAATATATTCTACTGTTATTCTCCGCCCGGTTTTTTCTATGTAATTTTTAAGCGCCTTTTTCAAATCAGTAATCGGATATTTACTTTCTATAGGCATAATCTCTTTTCGCAATTCATGGCCTGGGGCATGCAGAGATATCGCAAGCGTAGATTGCATATCCAGTTCCGCAAGCTTTTCTATCCCCGGAATAATACCGCTTGTTGAAATTGTAATCCTGCGCGCTCCGATTTGAAAATCATTATTAAAAATTTCAATTGCTTTTAATACGTTATCGAGATTAAGAAGCGGTTCTCCCTGGCCCATAAAGACAATATTTGTAACCTTAAGTCCCGTATCACGCTGAATTACAAGAACTTGTTCAATAATTTCTTTGTAATTCAGATTTCTTTTAAAACCGCCTTTTCCGGTTGCGCAAAACGAGCAGTTTACGGCACATCCCACTTGGGAACTTACACAAGCCGTAAGATTTGCCCGATTGTCAAATCTCATTAAAACCGTTTCTACACACTCACCGTCAGGATATTCAACCAGATATTTTATAGTTCCATCTTTGCTTACCTGTTTTACTTTTATCTTTATATCGGTAACTGAAGCAATTTCGCTAAGCTTTTCCCTGAAGTCTTTTGATAAATTTGTCATCTCTTCGATTGAAGAAACCGACTTTGTATAAATCCAGTTATGAATTTGCTTTGCCCGAAATCTGGTAGCTCCGAGTCCGGACATCAAATTTTCAAGTTCCTCCAGTTTCATCCCCGAAAGTATCATTATTTCAACTTACTCCCGTAAAAATCTATAATATCGACCTTTGCTTTTAAAAGCATTGCCTCGTGTGCAATTTCACTCCTCCAGGCATTATATGAACAATCTGAAGGTAAAAGTTTTAGCGGATTATGCGGAAAATCTCTGCATATATCAGGCCTGTTTTCATAATCGGAACAAAGATTTCCTTCAAGCTTCGGACAATAATAATAGTATATCTTATCCTCTTCAACAAGCTTGTTTAAAAGTTCAAAATATTCGGGATTTACCGCTTTTGCCTGTTCTTCGGTATCAAACGGTACAAAAACGGAAATAAAATCTTTTGAAAACTTATCTCCTCTAAAAGCTCTTTGCTTAAGCTGTTCATAAGAATACTGGCTTGCCGCAAGTTTACAGCAGGCTGCACATTTATTGCAAGAATAATTATTTTTCTTGTCCATCATATTTTTATAAACAGCTTTAAGTTTTTGTTTGTAATCTCCCGCAAGAAAACTCAAAGCTTGCAGCTGCCAGTCTCTGTACTTACAATTCGGAGGATACGGAGCAAATATATCTTTTTTTTCTATTTTACAATCTTTTACGGGGCAATTTTCACAGGGGTTCTCAGGCTTAAAGCTGTCTAATTCCCTTCTTATACTCTCCGCAGCTTCTATAAAAATCTTTTCGTAATTATCCTTTAAATTATCATACTGCGCATTCAAAGGTGTATTATCCTGCGTATCCGTTGATGAGAAAAAATTATCCATACAACAGATAATAGCATAAATCGCCGTGTTCGGCAATGAGAATAAATTTTAACAGGCTAAAATAATAGTGTTTAAGAAAGGATACTATATGTCTACTGAAAAATTACAGCTTTACAAGTGTGAAGTTTGCGGCAACACGGTTCAGGTAATACTTAACGGCGCAGGAGAGCTTGTTTGCTGCGGACAACCTATGATATTACAAATACCACAACGCGATAAAAGTGAAACCGGAGAAAAACATGCACCCAAATTGGATTTTCGCGAAAATAAAAAATTTGTGCAGGTGATAAGTCATCCTATGCAATCAGGACACTACATTCAGTTTATTGAAGTCTATACAAAAGATAAAAATGAACTTCATTTAAAATATTTTAAACCGGATGACATTCCGGAATTTGATATTACATATACAAAAGATGATATAGAAGCAATAGAAAACTGTAATATACACGGTTTATGGGGAGAAAATAAAAATGATTAGTGAAAAAATTAACAACATAATAAATGAACAAATTAATAAAGAATTTTATTCGGGATATCTGTATCTTTCAATGTCTGCACACCTTAAAGAATTAGGTTTATTCGGGTTTGCGAGCTGGACAAAATTACAGGCAAAAGAAGAGGTTGAACACGGACTAAAGCTGTTTGATTATCTTATTGAAAGAAACAGCTTTGTAACCTTGAAACAAATACGAACACCCGAGTTTGAATTTAACGGCATTCTATCAATTTTTAATGCAATTTATGAGCATGAAAAATGTATAACATCTTCTGTCATGCAAATTGCCAGAGCAGCGGAAGAAGAATGCGACAGAACAACCCTGTCTTTTATTGATTGGTTTATTAATGAACAAATAGAAGAAGAACAAAATGTCAAAGATATAATAAAGCGTCTTGAGTTATTTGGAGACGAAAAAACTTCTTTATTTCTTATGGATAAAGAATTAGGCGGACGAACATAATAAAAAGGGCTTCTATTGGAGCCTTTTTTATTGTTTTATTTTTATGTTTTTGTTAAATTAATTGTGTGTGTTTTTAGTTTCAAAATATTGTAAAAAAATGTAAAGTTCATGCCTTGGAACTAGCAAAAAAATATTTTTTAGAAACTTTTAATATATAGGTACCAGATGGGGTTCGTATGATAAAATCGGTAAGTTTAACAGACAATAATTTAAGATTTAAGGCGCAGCAGGATGAGAAGAAGCCTTCACCGGAATCAAAAATTCTGCCCAACACACTCGGAACAAGAATTCATCAAAAATTCCATAAAACGACAAATGCTTTTCTTGAATACCCGATAAAAGGAATGCGCGGAGATGTAAACTCTGATTTTTACGAATTTTTATCCATGGGAATTATTCCCTATCTCGCAGGCAGTGCGATGTTCATGGTAATGTTTAATCTTCTGAAAGATTTAGCGCCTAAATCGCAGGTTCTTGCCGGAATTAACGGTAAAAAAATGGCACTGGGTGTTGTTTTATATGGTTTATTTAAAACTCTATCCAATGATTTGGTAACACGTCCCGTAGCCTGGGGAACAGGTGTTGACATAGAACTTCCTGTTCAGCATGTATATAATCCTTTACCTACCGAACCCGGAGAAAATGCAAATATCATGCCACAAATCCAGCAAAGAAAGGTCTATGACAGCAGAGAGTTTTTCAGAAAAGATTTAATACAGAAAGATATCGGCCCCAAATACTATGATAATGTTGCAAAAAAACTCGGCATGGGAGATAATCTTACGGATCCGGCAACAGAAACCACTCCGATTATCCAAAGTATTGTTTCCATGACCAAGACTGCCAAAAGTCTTTCTTCTTATGCCTGGGCGGGTCTTGGCGTCGGGTTAGCAGTCCAGGATTCCTGGGGAGCATTCTTTGACTCCATTACAAAGAGAAAACGCCATATTCCGAAACCGGGAGAAGGTTTCTTCACCAAACTGGGCAGCCGCATGAAAAATGCCGGACATAACTTCGTTGATATTACAAAAACATTCGGCTCATCATTTGCAAAAGCTTGTAAAACGCTTTGGACGGGAGAGCCCGGAACTTCTGGTTTTATGAAGCATGCTGGTAAAGGCTGGATTTTGGCAACCCTTGCTCTTACCATCGGAAGTACGGCAAATGTTATATTAAGAGCAAGAAAAATGGGTAAAACCGCGAACAAAGACAATATAGACAAGACCAAAGAAAGAACGGTGATTTAGTATGACAGTACATCCTATTCAGACAAATGTTGATAATGCTAAATCTCACAAACCTTATAAAAATGCTCAAGGTTTGGTAAAAACCGTTAATAACGTTAAACCCCTGCCTCCGCAAGGTCATTTAATTCATGACAGATTAATATCTATGCCTAAATTCTTTGTAAAAGATTTTCTATATGATATGAAAGCTGTAAAAGACGGTTTTAAAGGGACTGCAAATGACCACCAATCTGGAAGACTAAATGACGTAGGGCTCAAATTAGGCGGTATCGGAATTGCCACAATGCTTGCCGCAAGAACAAAGAATCCTGTAGGCAGAATCATGGAATACGCGGGGCTCGGAGCATTTTTGGCTTCTATGTCTTTATTCCCTAAAATCTTTATTCAGGCACCCGCACGAGCACGCTTTGGTTTCGATCCCGGTCTTGAATATATTGACGATCAGGGACGTAAAAAATCAGTATTCCAAGACAGCAATTACATTCCGTTTGATATGTACAGAGGCGGATATCCAAGCCAGGATTTGGATATTATCGCAGACAGACTCGGTATCCCGAGGGGGATTAAAAACCGCGATGATTTAACCAAGGAGCAAATGAGAAAAATTGCAACCCAGTGTAACACCTGGTGGATGTTAACAGCCGGTTTTGCAACTCCGGTCATGACAGCTCTTATATGCTGCGGTCTTGAAAAATTAATTGCTCCGGCCGTTGAGAAAACAAAGGATTTTAAGTATAACTCAAAAATTGCTCACGCATTAAAAATGACGGAAACAATGAATCCTTCCGTTAATGAAATAAAACCGAATAAATTAAGTAAAGAAGTTGAAAAGCTATTATCAAACTACAAAGGAAAGGAATTACCGAAAAATGAGTTTGATAATTTAATTTCAATCTTAACCGAAGATATGGATGCAAATGCTTCCGAAGGGATTAAAGAGGATTTGAAAGCTTTGTTTAAGCCCGAATTAAGAGCGGAGGCCAACAAACAAATTGCAGATGATTTACTTATATCCATAAAAGACAGTATTCCAAACAGAAACAAAAATACTTTAGAAAAAGTATTCGTTCCAACAAAAGAAGAGCTAACTGAAGTTCTTAACAGCGATGATATCTATTCCGTTAAAGATAAATTAACAAAATTGTTTGACGGAAAAATAGAAAAAGAAAGCGGAGCTTCCAAAGAGTTTTTGAAAGCTTACAGAAACGGTTTGACAGACAAAATTTCTAAAATAATACAAAATAAAAAAGGCAGATATGTAAACGAAACAAATCTTAAAGATATTGTTGATTTTGCAAAAGTAATCGGAGAATTTAAAGAAAACGATAAAATAATAGATAAGTGCAAAAACTTTAAGATTGAATATACTAACGAAACCGTACTGGCCCGTTCTTATGCAAAATTTGAGAACACACTGCTTGATATTTTGGGTATTAAATACAAAGATCTTAAACAAATTAAAGATTCAGAACAATTTACCAAAGAACTTGTGGATAAAAGGCTTTCGGAACTTGCAAAAGATGATGCTAAATACCAAAAAGCAATCGATAAACTTGCTAAAGTAATGGCTGAAATGGAAGTAAAACTTAACGGAAGCGGTGAAGGCGCATACCTGAAAGACATCATAAATGCGGTAGAAAACAACTATAACAACACCGCAAGACGTCTAAGCAGTATCGGCAAATTTAAAAATACAATTGACAGATTGATAAAACAAGAGGTAAATGATGAACTGAAAAACACAATAACCTCAAGAGAAGATTTATATGACCTGCTGGATGGCACTAAAAAAGCTGATAACTCTTTAAAAGGGTTAGATTATGTAAAAGCTAATTCAAAAGGCGTAGGCTCCTCTAAAAATCAGGTTATTTCACGAATTGTAGAAAGATATCAGGGAGCAAACAATTCCTTCAGAAGAATTTTACATCTGTTCGACTTTTATAAACGGACGGCAAAAGGCGGTAATGATCCTTACCTGATACAAAAAGGAAAAGATACGCTATTATCGGCAACTTCCTCAGACCATACTTTAAAATTGAATACGGTAAATAATCCGTATTTATACAGAGATATAATGAGAACAACCTGGGCTGACGAAACTGCAAAGGAAACAAGCGAAGCTCTTAAGGCATACGATAAACAAGGCAATCTGCTGGAAAGATACAAAAAATACATCAAGCGTTTCAGAGATATAATCGGAAATAACGACATAGACTTTACGAAGCCGGAGCACAGGCTTGATGATGCATTCCGGGAATATACAAAATCCGAAAGAACAAGAATGGCTAAATTCAATCTTGTGTCTCAGACAGCAGTAGACACTGTTAAAAATGCTGCCGCAAGAAAATATGGTAATCAGAAATGGTTAAGGCTGGCTTCAGCAATAGGCGGCACAGTACTCGGAGCAACAGTTTTAATTCCGTTATTTACGTTCGGAAAAATAAAAAATCCCCAGACAATGAAAAAGCAGGTGAGCGATGATGCAAGTAAGTAGAATACAATCAATTAATTTTAACAGCACAGACAAACAACCAGTATTAAAGAAGGAAAACAAACTTCCTGAAGCAACAGACAGAAATTTATCGTCCAAATATCTTGATAATCTGGCTTTGATAAATGCTCCTGCCGTAAAAAAAGTCGATTTAAATCCTCACAAACAACTGCCTTATAAAAACAACCTCAGAACAATGATTCAAAACAATGAAGCAGTAACTCTTGCAATCGTTCCCAGAACATTCACCGCTCAGGATTTGAACGGAGATGATAAAGTTACATTGTGCACAGGAGAAAAGAATGGTACTTTCCTTAGCGCGATTTCCAGATTAGACGAATTGAAAAAAGACGGTATCAATACAATTCACATACTTCCGATTCATCCGCCGGGAAAGAAAAACGCAATGGGGACAGCAGGTTCAATATATTCTCCGGCAAAATACGTAACTGATGACGGACATTTAGCAATTGATCCTATGCTCATTGACAAAAACGATTCCAGAACTCCGAACGAACAATTCAAAGCTCTTATAGATGAATGTCATAAGAGAGGTATCCGCGTAATGCTGGATTTACCAAGTTGTGCTTCCGTGGATATGTTTGAAGCAGAGCCGGAATTAATGGCTTATGGCAGAAACGGAGAAGATAAAACTCCGCAGGGTTGGGAAGATATCAGAATGTTTAACCCCTGGGAAGACGAAACTCACAGAACTCTGAACCCGAAACTGCTTGAAATGCATAAACAATTTGTCGATGCTTGTATTGATTTAGGAATAGATGGCATTCGTGCAGATGTCGCAAGAGCTAAACCTCCTGAATTTTGGGATATCTTAATAAAACACTCTCATAAAAGAGATCCTGAATTCGGTTGGCTTGCGGAAAGCTATACTTATGAATGCGCTTCTCCGATGATAAATATGCCTTATGACAGGCCGGAAGATTTATTAAAAGCCGGTTTTGATGAATATTACGGACAGTACCACATATTCCACGACTGGAAAGGTGCTGCTGAATTTAATGACTATGTTAAATCAAACCTGGATTTATCACACCGTTTACCGGCAGGGAAAAGTGTTATAGGTTCATTCCTTACCCACGATGATGTTTCATCAATGCTTCACGGCGGAGAAAATTTCTGTAAAATGACAACAATCCTGCAAGCAACAATTCCTATGTGCAATCCATACTTTATTGATGGTTTCCAAACCGGAGATTATTATGATTACAAATACATCGGAACAAGTAACATTGAATCATTTACAGACCGACCAAATAATGAAATGAATGATCACAAAAATAAACTGTCTTTGTTTAATCTTTCAAGAAAACCGGGAGGAAAATATCCCGATATAGAAAGGGTTATGCAAGGAACTCTAAAAATGCGAAGTGAAAATCTTGATGTTCTTGCAAACAGAAACAGCAGTTTTATTGAATTAAATAAAAGAAACGATAAAAACGACCAGATTATAGCATACGCAAGACATAATAACGGAAGAACAATTCTTGTGGTTGCCAATAAAAACCCGAACAGAAATATTACAGGAATTATTGAGATTCCGGGATTAAAAGCAGACCAGAAACTAAAAAACATGGTGCCTGATTACGGTAAAACAAGCGAATTTCAAACTTCTGAAAATGAATTAAGAGTTAATCTTGCCCCGTGTGATGCCTATGTATTTGAGATAGATACTCCAAACATAGAAGAAGACAGAAAAGGTCATGTTTTTAAACAAAGAGTAAATAATTGAGCAAACATTAGATAAACATAAAGAGGCGGAAATTCCGCCTTTTTATTGCTCAATTGTCTTTATCACTTTTGCGGGATTACCGACAGCAAGAGAATTTGCGGGGAGATCTTTGGTTACAACTGCTCCGGCACCTATTACACAACCATCTCCGATATTTATTCCGGGAAGAATTATCACACTTCCTCCAATCCAGCAGTTTTTACCGACAGATATAGGTTTTGCAGATTCCACAAAGGTATTTCTTGTCTTATAATCCAACGGATGAATAGGCGTATAAAACTGTACATTCGGACCAACAAAAGTATTGCTGCCTACCGTCACTTTTGCACAGTCAAGAATCACACAATTAGCATTAAAATAAACATTATCCCCCAGCTCTGTATTGCAACCGTAGTCAAAGAATACGCTGGGAGTGATATAACAGCCGCTTCCCATTTTCCCAACAACGGATTTTAATATTTCCTCACGCTTCTTTTCATCCTTTTCCTGATTAAAATCAGAAACCAATGCCCTCGTCTTATCTCTTAAACCTGTTAAATATTCTGTCATGGGGAAATAATCTGCCCCGCTAACCATTTTATTAAACTCTTCCATAAAAAAATTGTATCAAAAAAGGAGATTTTGTTAAACAAAATCTCCTGATAAAGAATTGTTTTTAATTAACTGAGATATGCACCGGCTTGTTGTGCTGCATAATCCCAGATATTTGTTTTCTGCAATTTTTCTTGTTCTGTTTCCTGCGGTTTATCTTGACGGGCTAAATCTGCCCAAACAGGAGCATTTCCTTGAACACCTTGTGTTTCCATAATTATGTCCTTTCTTATATCATCGTATATAACTTATATATTAATAAAGTATTTTTATAGATGATAATTGCAGAATTTAGCAAAAAATTTACAAAACTTAACATTTTTTAGGCTTGTTTTTCAAAATAAAAATAAACGGAATTATTATTATCATAAGTACGGCAAGTACCGTAAAAATATCAAAAAAGGCTCCCAGCCTTGCCTGATTCAAAAGCTCTTTATACAGCATCCCGTTTGCTTTTCTTGAGGCAGTAACTGCGGGATAATAATGCATAAACTTAGTTTGTAAAGCCGCAAATTTAATTCTGAACATAGGATTATGCGGAGCCAAATTTGCAACATAATAATTCTGATACACCTGAGAAACTCTTGCGATGAAAGTTGAAGCTGCCGATGTTGAAACTGCGGTTACGATGTTTTTAAATAATGCATGCAAAGAAGCTGCATCTGCATTTTTGGAAGCGGGAAGTGTCTGAAAAGAAAGAGCCGTTATAGGTACAAATGCCGTAGGCACTCCGATACACAACAAAATATTCGGCAAAATTATACTTTCCATAGATGAATTCGGATTCATCTGCGTTAGCATTAAAACGGAAACCGCCATAATTACAAAACCGATTGTCGCAAGAATACGGCTTTCCACATATTTAGAAATTTCTCCCACAACAAGCAAACCTATTAAGCAAATAACTGCTCTGGGAAACATTGTCAAACCGGACATAGAAGGACTATAACCGATTAGGCTTTGTATAAACATAGGAACCAGCAAAAGCGTTGAATAAATCATCATATTTATAAACGAACTGGCTATAGTACCGAAAAGAAAATTTCTATCCTTAAACACTCTTATATCAATAACAGGATATTTATATTCCAATTCCCAGACATAGAAAAATACGAAAGAAAAAATGCAAATTCCCGTAAGCCAACAAATCCAGGTTTCATCAAACCAATTGTGCTGCTGTCCCTTATCCAGCACTATCTGCATACAGGCCATTGCGATAACTATTGACGAGTAACCTATTATATCAAATTTTTTGTTGTATTTAAGTTTTGGCGGAACATCATCTTCTACTAAAAACTTAACCAGAATAAGAGATAAAATACACAGAGGAATATTTATGATAAAAATCCACTGCCATGAATAATTATCAGTTAAATAACCGCCCATAAAGGGACCGGCAAGAGGTGAAAACATCGCTGCAACACCAAATAACCCCATTGCAACACCACGCTGTTCAGGCGGAAAAACTTCGAGCAAAATTGCCTGACATAAGGGAAGAATACTGCCGCTTCCGATACCTTGAATAAGTCTTGCAAGAATCAAAGATATCAAATTAGGAGAAATAATGCACAAAAAACAACCCAGTGTGAAAACTATAATACTGTACATGAACAAGAGTTTTTTACCTATAAGTCTTACAAGATAACCCGTTACGGGAAGCATAAGCCCGCCCGAAATAATATAACAGGTAATAACCGTATTTGTTTCATACTGCGTAGCTCCATAAAAACCCGCTATATGCGGCTGGCTTACGTTAGTACCGGAGGATGCTGCCAGTGCCAGAAATGACGGCAGCAGCACAACCATTGCAATTATGTAAGGATTAATTTTTTTGTTGTTTTCTGTTAAGGTTTCATCTGACATACTATTTAATCTTAACCTTTGGAACTACTGACATACCGGGTACAATATTATAGTCCGAGATATCTTCATCAAAAACTATTTTAACCGGAACTCTCTGTACAATTTTTACGTAACTTCCAACCGCATTTTCAGGCGGAAATAAACTTGATTTTGCCCCTGTTGCCCGTTGAATACTTTCCACATGAGCTTTAAATCTTTTTTTAGGATAAGTATCAACTTTAACTTTGACAGGCTGCCCCGGTTTCATATTTGTAAGCTGGATTTCTTTGAAATTAGCTACAACCCAGACTTGTTCGGGAACAATATTCATAAGCGGCTGCCCTACATTAACATAATTTCCTTTTTCAACACTTCTGGCAGCTACTTTACCGTCTTGAGGTGCATAAATTTTTGTATATTCAAGATTCAATTTTGCCTGTTCAACTTCCGCTTCAAGTTTTTTTATCGCAGCTTCATCGGCCTTTGCCTTTGCACGACCGGAATCCAGAGCGTGCTGCGAAGCCATGGAATTTTCCTGAGCAGCATTGTAATCTGCTTGAGCTACGTCCAAAGCGGTTTTGCTTTTTTCAAAATCCTGCTTAGAAACAATTCCGTCTTTATACAAATCCTTATAACGTGCAAAATCCCTTTGAGCAAAATCCAGTCTTGAAGAAGCAGAACTTATATCTTCAAAAGACTTATTTACCTTAGATACACTTTCGTCAACTTTCTTTTCAGAAATGTTCAATCCTGCTTTTGCCTCCGCCAGCTTTGCCTCTGCCTGAGCCAGAGCAACTTCAAAATCCTTGGAATCCAATTCCACAAGTAATGTACCCTCTTTTACAACCTGGTTATCATCCACAAGCAGATTAATAACAGGAGCGGCAACCCTTGGAGCAACGGAGACAAGACGTCCCTCCACAAAAGCATCATCCGTAGATTGAAAATAAGTTGAATGAACAGCCGCAACAATTCCTAATATAACAAGTACTATCGCCGTAAACGCAGGAACTATTACACGCTTTTTCTTATATTCCGGTCGTCTTTTTTTCAGACGTTTTTTTGCTTCTTTTACAAATTCTTTGTCATGTTTATCTTCATGTCTTTTTGCCATAATACCACCTAAACCTGAATAATTGTTTTTTCCCTTATATTTTCTTCCATTTTATTTAAAGTATTTAGAAAACACTCTATCTCTTCAGCCCGGATTCCTTCTACCGTATCCTGCCATATTTGTAAAATTGACGGCAAAAGTTCTTCACAGACTTTTTTACCTTTATCTGTTATATACAATTTCTTAACCTGTCTGCCTTCCGCACCGAGTTCTGATATTACATACCCGTTGTTTTCAAGAATTGATACTATCCTGGTCATGTTAGGTCTGTCTTTGTATGTAATATTTGCAAGTTGTCTCATGTACATGCCGTTATTTTCCTTTAAAGCGTACAAAACCGTAAACTGTTCGGGACGAATTACGGCACCGTTTTTTGCAAAAATCTGATTCGCAAAAAGTTTTGACAACATTCCTGCACGAGAAAGACGAAGTCCTATTTTTTGATTTAATAAAATTTCCTGTTGCATAAATTTCCTTTGTGTTATCATAATAACACAAGAAGGATAAGTGTAAACATGACAATTAAAAAAATTTTTACAATATTAATATTATTAATATCAATCCCTGTATACGCAAAAGAAAATGGGGACAAATTAAAATATGTTAATCTGGACTGGTGGAAAAATTATAATGATGAAATTTTACTAAATCACATGCAGACCCTTTATAATAATAACCATGACCTAAAAATTGCGGCTCTCAAAACCAAACAATCAGAAGAAAACGTTAGACTTATAGGTTCAAACCAATTACCGCAGGCAGGTTTTAACGGCAGTATTTCAAGAGTCTTAAGCGGTGCTCAGACAGAGTTCGGCAATGTGATTATCCCCGAGTATTCACAAAATGAATTTTTACTCCCGCTCAGTGCCTCATACGAAATTGATATATGGGGACAGAATTACTTAAACAGAAAAAGTGCAAAAAAACAAAAAGAAATTACCCAAGAGCAGGAGCGGGCTGCTTATATCTATATAACATCCGTTTTTGCAGCAGATTATTATAACTTAATTAAGACTGATGAACTGGAAAAAACTATAAGTGAAATTATCAAGCTGCAAACACAAATTGTAAACATGACAGAAAGAAAATATAATGCAGGACTTGCCCCGATTAATGAACTATTGGAGCAGAAACAAATACTTGTTAAATTTGAACAGGACTTAAACAGTCTGCAAGAAAGCAAAAAAGTCTTAAATAATGAACTTACGGTTCTTTTAGGGCTCAATACGGATAAAGAAGTAGAGCATTCGGGCTTTGACTCCATTTCTTATCCCGTAACACCTGATTCATTATCCACGACTATAATACAGCACCGCCCCGACTTGATAAGTTCTGAAGATTACGCACAGAAAGCCGGACTTGATGTAAAAGTTGCAAGAAGAGAATTTCTCCCTAAATTTTTCCTGTATGGGAATCTGGGATTTAATGCATACAGATGGAACAGAATGTTTGCCCCGGAGACATTTCTGTCAAATATCGGGATAGCCCCGAGCTGGGATATCTTTACGGGCGGTGCAAAACTTGCCAGATACAGAATTAATAAATATGAATACAAAAAAGCGGTAGAACAATATGAAAAAACAGTACTCACCTCGATACAAGAAGTAAATAATGCACTTATTGCAACAAAAACCGCAAAAGCAAACCTTATAAAAGCCGACGAAGACTTATCCATTGAGCAGGAAAAGCACATTCTTGCAGAAAAACAATTCACGATTGGTGATGCTTCCAAGCTTGATGAACTTAAATCAAACGTTAATCTGCTTATCGTAAGGCAACGCAACATTAAGTCTAAAATAGACAACATTGTTGCGACAATATCCCTCTATAAAGCTGTCGGCGGAATTGATTATACAAAACCGGAAAATCTTTAACGGTTAAAAAAGTCCAGTCTTTCAGCGAAGCAAGCCGAATCTGTTATACAATTCTTTTGAAGATATCTTGAGATTTTACCGCCGTCTCTGAATAAAAGGACATACGGTAAATTAGGATAAATATGATATTTTTGATTAAAGACTTTTGTATCCGGACTTGCTATATTCATTTTTACAAAATTATAGCTCTCGCTGTAACTTTGCTCCAGCACTCCAAAATTTGTCATCACAGGAGCCAACCCGTCAGCCCAGTCTGCATATATAAGAAGTACCGTAGGCTTAGGCGAACTTAATGCCTCCTCGTATTTCATTGCATCCGCAGGTTTAGAGCTTAAAAACAGTAAAGACAATAAAAACAAAAACGATATCTTTTTAATCATAACAACTCCTTTTAATAAAAAAGCGGCGGATTTGTATTTCAGCAAACCCGCCTCAATATTACTTATTCAGCTTTAGAAATTACATCCATTTCTTCTGCCGAAGCATAAGCGGAATGGCATCCGCAGTCAACATATATAACTTCACCCGTAGTACCGCTTGACAGGTCTGATGCAAGATATAAACCTGCTTTACCTACATCTTCCAGAGCTACATTACGTTTTAAGGGTGCACGCATAGCACCTGCCTTAAGCATTTTAGTAAACCCTGCAATCCCCATAGAAGCTAACGTTTTTACCGGACCGGAGGACAAGCAGTTAACTCTGATACCTTTAGGCCCTAAATCTACAGCCAAAAATCTCATTGCTGATTCCAATGCTGCTTTTGCAACACCCATTACATTATAACTTGGAACGGAAAGTACCGAGCCGAGATATGTAAGAGCAAATATTGAACTGCCTTCATTCATAAGACGTTCCGCATGACGGCAGATAGAAACAAGTGAATATGCGCTTACACCGAGAGCAATATCCCAGCCCTGTTTTGTTGTATCAACAAATCTTCCCATCAAATCCTCTTTCGGAGCAAAAGCTACTGCATGAACAACAAAATCCAACTTTCCGTAGATTTTTTCACATTCTTTGAAAACAGCTTCAACTTCATCTTCTTTAGTTACATCACAGCTCATGATTAACTTTGCATTCATACCCTCCGCTATAGGACGAACTCGTTTTTCCATAGCTTCACCCGCATAAGTAAAAGCAATATCCGCACCGGCGTCAAACAATTGTTTGGCAATTCCGTATGCAATACCGTGGGTATTTGATACACCAAAGATTATCCCCTTTTTACCCTTCATTAAATCCATAATTAAAACTCCTCTTATACTAATCTACAAATAAAAGAATATCAAAAAAACAAAACTAAAGCAATAAAAGAGACTAAACACATTTATAAAAATAACTGCCTTTAAAAAATAAAAAGAGCCTGATTTCTCAAGCTCATATATAAGTACATATCCCAATCAACAACAATTTAATTTAAATTTATTTATACCAGACTCAGCGCTATACTCGGAGTCTGATTTGCAGTTGCGAGAAGCGTCGCTGACGCTTGCTGCAATATTTGCGCCTGTATAAAAGTAGATGACACCTCTGCTATATCAGCATCACGGATTGTAGACAAAGATGAAGTCAAGTTTTCAGACTGAACCTCTATTGAAGTTGCCGCTGACTCCAGCCTGTTTTGAGCGGCACCTATATCTGTTACCCTGTCAGAAATATCAGTAATAGCTTTATCTATAGCAGTAAGCTGTGCTGCAGCTGTATCCATAGTAGTACAATCTTCAGCAAAATCAGCAATACCTTTGCCTAAAAGAACAGATGTAACAGCTGCTCCAAATAAATCTGCACTTAATGTTATCTGGCTGTTCGGATCGGCATATAATCCAACCTGAAGAGTTACATCATCAGCATCTTCCGACATCAAAGGTATTCCGTTAAACTCTGCATTGGAAGCAATTCTGTCAATTTCTTCAAGTCTTGCAATAATTTCAGCATTTATGGCCTTTAAAGAATCCGAGCCGTAAGTACCGTTAGCTGCCTGCTCTGTCAAATCTCTAACACGCTGCAGGTGAGAAGTTATCAATGCATAATTTTCTTCTGCGGTTGTCAGCAAATCTATACCCATTGATGTATTTTGTGATGCTATATCTAAAGAACTTAATTTTGTATTCCAATCAGCCGCAATTGAATAACCAGCTGCATCATCCTTTGCATGGTTAATCCTGTAACCCGTTGTCATTCTTTCAATCGCTTGATTTAATGTTGTGGTAGCTGAATTCAAGTTACTTTGAACAATCAAAGACGATAAATTTGTATTAATTGTAAGAGCCATTCCCTAACCTTTCCGACTCCACGCACAACCGTGCATTGTATTCCCTAATCTAACTCTACACAAGGTTCTCTCTATTCACTATATATAAATCACATACCCTTGTATACAAACATTATAGAATAACTCTATAAAAATTACACCACAAAACAATTATAAATTTACAAATATTTACAATATGAAGATTAGAAAAAGTCGAAAAATGACGATTTTTAGAAAATTTCTAATCCGGTTTTGGGTGTGGGAATATCAGATTGTGGACGGGATAACACCCCTCTCTGATGTAAAACCGTTCACGAGTATTTGCTGGAAAATTTAATTTTTTCGCAAACTCTCATATTAATCTATTAACTACAATTCTGAAACGAATATATGCATAATAAATGTTCTTACATTAACAGCTAATTTGTATTATATTAATATATAGAAAAAAGGTATGGAGAAATAAAATATGACAAAAGTTATTACCATAGGGAGTGCAACAATGGATGTTTTTGTCGAATGCGACGAAGCAAACATTGTATCAGTGTGTTCTAAAAATAAAAACTCGGATTTTATGAGTTATCCTTATGGCTCTAAAATTGATATATCAACATTCTCATCTAATGTCGGCGGCGGCGGTATTAATACGGCATGCAATTTTGCAAATCTCGGCTTTGACACCTCCGCAATTTTTAAAATAGGAAAAGATGTGTATTCTGATGGAATCTTAGCATCTTTCAAAAATAAAAAAGTTAAGCTCGATAACATCATACAAAAAGAAGATACTTCTACCGGTTTTTCCATAATCCTTGTAAGTTTTCAGGGAGACAGAACTGTTTTAGCGCATAGAGGAGCTAATGCACAAATCAAAGAGGATGAAATAAATTACAATGCAATTAAAGAGGCCGATTTTATGTATGTTGCACCTCTGAACGGAGAATCTAATAAGGTTATTGAACCGATTGTATCTTATGCTCACAAACACGGAACCAGAATATGTTTTAATGCGGGGACAACAAGTCTTAAAAGAGGTTTTGAACATATAAAAACAATTCTTAAATCTGCGCATATTGTCGTTATGAACAAAGAAGAAGCCAGCATGGCAACAGGTATTGTTGTAAGACCGGATACAAAAACGGAGAAATTTTCTCAGGAGCTTATCCACCCCGATGTAAAAAAAATGCTGGAAGCTTTGAAAGTTATGGATTATCAGGTCATTGTAATCACCGACGGCGGCAAAGGGGCTTATGCGTATGACGGACAAACATTTTACTATTGTCCCGTATTTCCGTCTCCGGTCGTCTCAACCCTCGGAGCCGGTGATGCTTTTGCTTCAACATTTTGCGCTTCACTCCAAAGAACAAAACTTAATGTAGGGCTTTCTCTGATGTATGCATCAGTTAATTCAGCTTGCGTAGTCTCTGAATTCGGAGCTACGGAAGGACTTGCAACTTTTGAACAAATAGAAGCAAAGTTAAAAGCCAACCCTGAATATACGTATTTACAGGGATGAGGAATATAAAGTGTTCAGTCTGATTTCGCCCAATATGTTAAAAACATATGAACTTTGTCCTAAAAAGTTCTGCTTTAAATATATAAAAAAAATTTCAATGCCGGTGAATGACGAAATATTTGAATTTGGTAAAAATATTCACGCTCTGGCCTCTTATTATTTACGCAAAGAAAATATTGACAGAATGGAAACCTCGCTTTCCAAAAATGAGGCTGTTGTTTGGGATTACCTGAAATCTGTCAAATACTTCGGATATGAAGTAATTAATACGGAGTATAATCTCTCCGTAAAAATAGGAAATTATTTTTTCGGAGGCCGCCTTGATGCACTTGTTAAAAATGATAATGATTATTACATTCTTGATTACAAAACAGGTTCTGCACCTAAAAATGCAAAATACGATTATCAGACAATGATTTATATTATGTCAGTTAAAGAATTTTTTAAAACAGATAACATTATATTTGTTTACCTGGATTTAAAAAATAAAGAAGAGATTACAATTAAATATTCGCCGGAGTTGGAAAATGAATATAAAATCAGGCTTATGACAGCGGCTTCGAGGATAGAACATGAAGATTTTTCCGGGAAAAAAGAAGATTGCAGGTGTGAATACTCCTTGATTTGTTATTAGCGTGGTATAATTCACAATATGAAAGATTACTTAATCGATACACATGCACACCTTGATATGCTTGAAGAAACCGACACTTTGGTAAAAATGAGCAAGTTCGGGGTTAAAAAAGTTATTATTCCGTCCGTTGAAATTTCAACGATGGAAAAAATTATTAAAATTGCAGATTCTAATGAAAATATATACACAATGCTCGGAATCTTTCCGTCAGAGGCAAAAACATATTCATCGGAAGTTGAAGAACTTATAAAAAGACTTGCCAAAAATCCGAAGGTCAAAGCAATAGGTGAAATAGGGCTTGATTATTATTGGGATAGAAGTTTTAACGAACTGCAAAAAGAAGTTTTTGCCAAACAAATAAGACTTGCCAACACGCTTAATCTGCCGATTGTTGTACACGACAGGGAAGCACACAAAGATGTTTTTGATATTTTATCTTCCGAAAATCAAGACTCAGACGTACTTTTTCATTGTTTTTCAGGCAGTACGGAATTTATGAGAGAATGCGTTAAAAAGGGGTGGTATATAGCTCTCGGCGGAGTTGTTACATTTAAAAATGCGGTTAAAATGAAAGAGGTTGCAAAAGAGGTCCCGCTTGATAAACTCGTTCTTGAAACCGATGCACCTTACCTTACCCCCGTTCCTTATCGGGGAAAGCCGAACACTCCCGCTTACGTCAGATATGTGGCGGAAGAAATCGCAAAATTGAGAGAAATGCCGTTAGAAGAACTGATTGATATAACGACGGTTAACGCAGAAAGGTTTTTTAAGATTTGAAAAAAGAACGCTTGGATAAAATTTTAGTTGATTTAGGTTATTTTGAGAATAAAAGTAAAGCTTCTGCCGCAATCCTTGCGGGGAATGTAATGATTGGTACTGAAGTTATTACAAAAGCGGGGTACCAGCTTAATCCCCAAAAAGAATATGATTTTAAAGTCAAATCCATGCCGTTTGTCTCAAGAGGCGGGTTTAAATTAAAAAAAGCACTTGAGAGCTTTGACGTAAAAGTAAGAGACCGAATTTGTCTAGATGCAGGAGCTTCTACGGGAGGATTTACAGACTGCCTTCTTCAAAACGGGGCAAAATTTGTCTATGCGGTTGATGTAGGCTACGGACAATTAGACTGGAAAATCCGAAGTTCCGAGAAGGTAAAAACCATAGAGAAAACAAACTTAAAGATTTGTTCTTTTAACGATATATACGGAGAAAATGAGCCTGTTGCAGACTTATTGGTTTCGGACTTATCTTTTATTTCTCTTGAAAAAGTGCTTCCGAACCTTAAGACACTCCTTTCTTCAGAATTTCACGAAATGATATGTCTTATAAAACCGCAGTTTGAAGCAGGAAAAGAACTTGTCGAAAAAGGCGGAGTCGTAAAGGACCCAAATACTCATAAACTCGTTATTACAAATGTATTGAACTGCATCAAATCCCTGAACTACGTAATTAGGGGACTTACATACTCATCCGTAAAGGGTCCGGCAGGAAACATTGAATATCTGGCATGGTTTGCGACAGAGGGGGAAGAAATTCAAACGGATATTAACGGCGTTGTTGAAACGGCACACTCTGCACTTAATTAAACAAATCGTACAACCTTTGACGAATGTCTTTTTCTGACAATTCCTCGGTAATCTTATTTAAATCCATTGTCATCTGGTAATACTCTGCTGCCAAAGCCTTGTCATCCATTGCTTGGTATGCTCTTGCCAAATTAAAGTATGCCAAAGTATAGTTCGGATTAATATTAATAGCAGTTTTAAAGTATTCGACAGATTCTTTCGGATCGCCGATTCCGTCTAAGTACACCACACCCAGATTATTCTGAGCAATCTCAAAATCTGGATTCAGCTCTATTGATTTGTGGAATGCAACAATGGATTCTTCCAAATAGTCTTTTTCCCACAATGCTAACCCCGTTTTTGCATAGGTCAAATAATTTTCAGGTTCTACAGCAATCGCATCACAATAGGTCTTGATAGCTTTGTCCAAATCACCTTGTGCCATGTACAAGTCACCCAATGAAAGCTGAATATCAACATTATTGGGATCAAGAACCATCCCTGCATTAAAAGTTGCTTCCGCTGCTTCAAAATTATTTTTGACTTCCGCATATATAGCTCCCAGTGCGTGACATACAATTGAAGTCCATTGAGCATCAGGATTAAGTTTTATGGCATGCTGATAATACTCAATTGCATCGTCATAAAGTTCGGCTTTAATATAGGAGTAAGCCAATGAATTGTTATAGTATGGATTTTCAGGGTTAAGTTCTTGTGCTAATTTAAAAGCCGATACGGCATGTATTTTATCCGATTTATTCAAATACAAATGTCCGAGCTCATAATAAATTTTGTCCAAATCAATTCCAAACTCCAACAGAGAGTTATAGTAATCAATTGTAGCATCGATATTTTCGGGATAGTATGTTTGATTTATTGTAGCAAGCTTAATCAAAACTTCTCTGTCAGAAGGATTTAATTCATAGGCTTTTTTATAAAATTCTACACTCGCATCAATATCATTGCACTCAAGTGATAAATCACCCATCTTTTGATAAAACAGATTTCCTTGAGAAGTTTTTTCCAGCCCTTTTGTGTACGCTTCAAGAGCAGAGGGAAACAACTTCATCTTCTCAAAAGTTTCACCTAAAGTTTTATATGAAAAAACGGAAAAGTCATTTGCCAAAAATTTATAAAACATTTTTAAAGAAGGGCAGTCCCACATAATCATCATGCTCCCTGACAAAAAGTAGTACAAAAATTTCATAACATCTTTAACGGATGAATTATGATTTTTAATACGGGAAAACAAAAGTTTTGAAAGAAACAGACGCGGACGTGCGGAATTTTTACCCGCCCTTGTTACCGCAAATTGGAACTCCTTTTCTGCTTCATCAAAATCACCGTTCAAGCACTTAAAATAGCCGGAATAAATATGAGCATTCACATTATCAGGTTCAAGCGTAATCGCCGTCTGACACTGTTCAAGTGCACCTTCAACAGAAATTTGTCCTTTCATTAAAAGCAGACTTGCCAGCCTGTAATAAGATTCCGGTATTGCAGGGTTAATCTTTATGGCATCGATGTAGCATTCAATTGCCTTTTCCAAGTCTGCATCCTGTTGTTTTATAAGATATTTTTCATGAGCTTCTCTTGCTTCTTCCAATATAAAGCTCGCATCATTTTCCAATGTTACAACCGGGGTATTTGTCATATTCTCTCCGAACCAATATATTCTCGTTTATATTAACCTTTTCGGCAAAGAGATTTTTTTCTTGAGCCAAAATTCATGTAAATCATCCGAATGGGGTAAATATTTATTTCGTTATTTGTAAAAATTATGTTACAAAATACTAAAATTAGTCAATTTTCGATAACAGAATGTTTTTATAATAATGTGTAGTAAATATAAGGTTTGGAAACGTGATAAATCCAATTTTATATCAGGATGCTATAAACAAGTATAATGATATCCAAAAAGATTATAATATCGTAAAAAACAGGGTTGCATCAGATGAAAAAGAGACAAATATAACCTTCGGAGCACTGCCTGTTTACGGGAAAGTGTATGACCTGCCGCAGCGATTGTCACACGGAGATTACGGTTCTTCAGCCATGCTCTCTACACTTGCCGCCATTAATGCACCGGAAGAAATTGATGACTTGATGTCTGCTCTGGCACAGATAAAATCAAAATTCTCCAAAAAGTTTGTTTATGAAAAACCTTATGATAACAGAGTTGCCCAACATCCGTTCTCGTTCTTCAGAAATTCCGCTCTGCGAAAATATATGAACCCGGAATCTCCGCTGTGCCCGTTTCCGGCATTAGCTCGCTGGCTGGTGAAACAGGATAAAAGTATTTATGAAACAAAACTCGGAGAAATTTTACGTGATAAAATAAAGATTAATACAAAAGATATTAATACAAAAATTGAAAGTATCTACTCAACCGACACGGATAAGGTATATGTTCCCGCAAAGCAAATTAACACCGACAACTTTTTTAAAGATATTGCCGCAAGAAGTATGCTGCGTACAACTAAGATAGGTGCATTAGCACTTGGAAGCATAGAAGCCGTACAGGCAAAAAACAAAATAGACAACGGTGAAAGCCCTCTCAAAGCGGTCGGGAGTGCAGTACTGAATACCGGAGCCACCCTCGCCGGAGCGGGTGTGTTAGGAGCTATAGGAGCTAAATACGGAGGTGCTGCGGGCTCATTTATCGGAACCGGAGGAGGTGCTGTTCTGGGAGCTTTAACCTCAAGAGCCTTAGCCTAATACCCTCGTTTCAACAAGGCTTCAAAATTCTCTTTTACATGTTCTAAAAAATCTATCGTATCTGAACCGTATTTCCTTATCGCTTCCAACGTATCTAAGCCGTCTCGGGCGGATATTGCCCTAAAAAAGACATCCGCACGTAAACACTCAAGTAGTTCTCCGGAAAAACTCCCGAAGCGATTATATCCCTTAATAGCTTTTTGCAAATATTTCTGATTTACTGCCTGAAAATTTGTGGTGCCGACTTTATCTACTTTCATAGTTACTCCTTAAAACTCTTCGGAGAATTTAATAACCTCGTTTCAACAAGGCTTCAAAGTTCTCTTTTATATGATTCAATGCGGAAATACCCCTAGGTGCATATGGACGTATCGCTTCTATTGTATCCAAACCGTCTCGGGCAGATATGGCTCTAAAAAAGACATCGGTTCTAAGACACTCCATCAACTCACCTGTACAACTGCCGAGATAGTTGTACTCCTTAATAGCTTTTTTTATATATTTCTGGTTTACCGCCTGAAAATTTGTTGTACCTGCTTTTTCTACTTTCATATTAACTCCTTAAAACTCTTCGGAGGATTTAATAACCTCGTTTCAACAAGGCTTCAAAGTTCTCTTTTATATGATTCAATGCGGAAATACCCCTAGGTGCATACGGACGTATCGCTTCTATTGTATCCAAACCGCCTCGGGCAGATATTCGTC
>CALUPJ010000141.1 GCA_944322555.1 Candidatus Gastranaerophilales bacterium
CTCGGCAGAGTCAACTGCGCCAAACGTCCATTTTATTTTGTAGCTATTGGTTCAGATGCTACCTCTCACAAAACGTGACATTTAGTCACCTTTTGCTCGGCAGAGTCAACTGTGTCCAAACGCCAATATTAAAATTTCAACTTTACCTTATTATCTCATAAAAATATTTAACGTCAAAATGTTATTTTGTTGCTAAGGTTTGTACCGTCGCTAACAATGTATGAAGTTTTATATTGTCGGTCTTTATTTTTTCAATATTAGAAAAAATCTCTTTCAGTAAATCTTCATTTGTTTTTAAAGTATTCTGTATAAATAATTCGTAGATATTTATCCCGAGAACATCGGCAATTTTTTTTAGCGTATCAGGTGACGGATAATTTTTACCTGTCTCAATCTTGCTTAAAGATACAGTATCAATGCCAATCATTTCAGCCAACTTATCCTGTGTATAAGATTTCTGTTTTCGATATTCTTGTACCCGTTTTCCGACTAATTTTTTTAATCCCATAATAACTTCCCTATTTAATAATATGGAATATTTTGCCTCTAAGTTTAATAAATCGACAGGCTTATTACATTGACAATATAGCTTGTTAAGCATATAAATATAATATTCTTGTCATGTTAAAGGAGAGATTTCTGTAATGGGATTAAGACAATTTGTTCGCAATTTAAGATATCTTGCAAGATATGATATTAAAAATATAATCAATGACTTAACAATTGTAAAAAATGGTCAGGATTTCTTAAAATTTGAAATTATTGATGATTTAAAAAGTCTTAGATTGCCGAAAATATTGAGTAATGACGAGACTGTCGACTATTTGGTTAAAACAGATAAAAGCATTGCAAGATTCGGTGACGGAGAAGTCAGTTTGCTAAGGAATATAAGTATTCCATTCCAATCTGCAAATCCGCTTCTTGCAGAAAGACTAATGGAAGTACTAACTTCTCCTAAAAATAATATAGTAATTGGTATTACAGATAGAATACAAACTTCAACCAGAGATGAAAATGCTGTTTCAAGAGATTTCTTAAGAAGTTTCTGGGGAGAAAATGCATATTGGTTTATTAAGCAACTGGATTTAAATTATACATATATGAATGCTAGGTTTACAATTTTACCTGAATCAGAAGAAAAAATTGACAATATAAGAAATTTGTGGCGTGATAACGATATAACGGTCATAGCCGGAGATCGTGTTTTTAAAAATATCCGATACAATATATTTGACTGTGCAAAATCTATAGAATATATTTATGCTCCGACAATAGATGCATTCAATGTGTATGATGAAATATTTAAGAAAGCCAGAACTATCGACAAAAATAGATTGGTCTGCATAATTTTAGGACCTACAGCAACGGTTTTAGCATATGATTTGGCACAGCTCGGCTATAGGGCTTTGGATTTGGGACATATTGTGAAAAGTTATGATTTATACTGCAAAAATAATAAAAGAGTGGATTTAACACCGGAAGAACGTGCAAAATTTTTTGCAAAAGATTAAAGAAGAGCCCCGATTTGAATATATCGGGACTCTTTTTTAGTTTTATAATGAGCTTCTGTAGATTTCTTCTACCGACTCTTTTGTAGCCTTAGTCGGAGCAATTGCCAACAAACCATCCAACGAAGGTGTTGTAAATGCAAGGTTTACAAGGTTAGGTATGTCAGCTTCAGTAAATCCTTCATCTTTTAATTTAGAAGGAACTCCTACGGATTTTAGCCATTCATATACACCTTTAGCTGCTTCTTCTGCCGAGTTAAATTTACCTGCTATCGGCTCAAGAATATACTTTAAGGTTTCTTCTTTTGCGGTGTAGATATTTTTAACTACGGCAGGGAGAAGCATTGCCAAGCCTAAACCGTGTGACAGTTCCGGTTTTACTGCACTCAACGGATGTTCTAAAGCGTGTGTATAATGCAATAAACCATTATCAAAGCAAACTCCGCCGAGCATAGCAGCATATGCCAGATAATATCTGGCTTCTAAATCTCCCGCATTTTCAATTGCTTTCGGCAGATATTTAGCAACAAGTTCAATAACTTCTCTTGCAAGAGTTACAGCATATGGAGAAGTTACGGTAGAAGTAGAAGCTTCTACAACGTGGTTTACAGCATCAATTGAAACATAACGTGTTTGTTTTGGTGATAATTTTACCATTAAAGCCGTATCATCAATTGCATACATAGGATAAATACAATCGTAAGCAATTGCAGGTTTATACTCCTTTTCAGGTATTGTAACGACCGCAAATCTGTTAGTCTCAGTACCGGTTCCATGCGTCAGGTTAATTGCTACAATCGGAGCCGCTTCCATTGGCGTAAAAGTAAATTCATATAAGTCATTCGCCGTTTTATCAGGGTACTTCATCAAGATTGCAACAGATTTACCCGCATCGGTAGGTGAGCCTCCGCCTATAGCAATAACAGCTTTTGCGCCGAAGTCCTTGGCGATTTTAGCAGCTTCATTAACTGCTGTTGTCGTCGGATTTGGAGTTACACCGTCATAGTTAACGTATTCTATTGAGTTTGCCTTAAGAGCCTTTTCTACAACATCCCAGGCGCCCGTTGCTTTATAAGCATTCCTGCCGGTCATAACAATAACTTTGTTCAAACCTTTAGATTTAAAATCTTTAGCAATATCATTAATTTTGTTAATTGCACCGCAGCCAAAATATACAGCGGTTCTGGTTCTGATTTCACGAACTTCGTGAATATTAATATCTTTTTCCCACATAAGCTTTCTCCTTTCTTAAACACTTCAGTATAAATTATAGCTCTTGAAGTATGTTTGTAAAGTTTTATAAAGTTTCGTAAAGAATTAATACTTAAAAAATAGGAAAAACAGGTGTTATAATTTATCAGCTAATATCTTCATTTTAAATTATGGCTAAGTTGTTGTAATGCTTGTAAATAAAGACTTACGGTGTATATTTAAAGATTAAAACTTGAAGCATAAGAATATAAAATGCTGTTAAAATAGGGAAATATTGTAAAATAAAGGATAGAATTTCGTTTTACCCTCTTGCAAAAATCAAAACAATGTGTATAATGAGATGTATGTTATGTGCAGAGGTCAATACTGACGCACAAAAGAGAGTTAGAGTGTATAGGAGATTTATCATGAACAAAGAAGAATTAGTCAAAGAAATTTCAAAGAAGACAAAACTTTCTCAAAAAGTATCTTCAGATGTACTTTCAGCAACTTTAGAAATTATCCAAAAAACAGTTGCTAAAGGTAAAAAAGTTACATTAGTTGGTTTTGGTACTTGGGAAGCTCGTAAGAGAGCTGCCAGAGTAGGCAGAAATCCTCAAACAGGTAAAGAATTGAAGATTGCTGCAAAAACAGTTCCGGCATTTTCAGCTGGTAAAAACTTCAAAGAACTTGTAAAATAGTTTTATAATGTGAGTTCTATAAAAGGGCGATTTCCACTATGGAAACCGCCCTTTTACAATGTGCGCAGCACAAAAAAAAAAGCTTGAGTTTTAGCTCAAGCGGAAAAAGGGAAAAGGGATTAAAAAGGGAATAATTATGAGAAGATACCGAACGTACGTTCAATGTTATCTGTTATTACTTTTTTTACAGAGTCGTATTCCGTAGTTAATGCTGTACGTTCAGTTTCTAATTTTGATAATTCCATGTCATATTTTTTATCTTTTTGATCAATTTCTTTTGTTTTGTGTTCATATTCGGCTTCGGCTTTAGCTAAAGCTGTCTTGTCTATATCTGAAGTAGGTGTGTAATCTACATATGTATCAGAAGAAGGTGCTGTAGTGGAGAATGATACTTCACCGCTGCTTTTGTCTGTGTTAACGATTTCAATGGTTATCTTACCGCATTCAATCATATTAGTAAGCCACTCGGAATCGGTCGCAGCATCGCCGTCAATTCCGTTGTAATCTGAAATGCTTATGCAGCCTCCAGCGGCTTCTATCTGTTTGAAGATGCTTTGGTAATAGTTAAAATCTTCCAAATCAAACTTGTCGACTTCCATATCGTAGCCGGACATATAGAATATTTCTTCGGCATAACCATTATATAATTTACTTCTCCAGGCATTTTCAAGCTCATTATATTTTTCTTTTTGTTCGTCTGTTAAGTCATTATAATCATTAACACCGTTATCATCAAGGATTTTTTGCATACTCTCATAAAGAGCATTCATTTCTTCAGCGTTGTCAGATGAATCTGCTTTATGGTTTTCATAAACTTCCAATTCTTTATCATATACATCGCTTCTTAAAGCTTGTCCGTTATCTCCTCCAGCCATACCAAGAGCAAAAGTGTATGCATCATATCCGCCGTTATCAAGAAAATTCATATATGCATCATATACATCATCGGATACAATCAGTCTGCCTCTGGAATCTCTAAGAGCATAAGTATTTCCGTTTAATACAGGGTTGCGTCCGCATAACGTGTTAAAATTCGCAACGACTTTATTCCCTTGATAATCTTTAACAGTTAAGGTAGAGGCATCTAAGGCTTCCAGGTAATCTTCATATACCTGGTCAGATTGGGTAGAGAGCTGAATTTTTGCATTCTGAATCGCTTGAGCTTTGCTCTCGACATCATGTATTCTAGCTGTAATTGCAAGCAACCTGGCTTGCGATGCTGCCATTCCCATTTTTTAGTCCTTTGGTTGTCCCTTTACATGCTTTACGGCATTTTATGCAAAAAACTTTAGAGTTTTTTGCATAATTGTTACATTTCGTTACATTATTTTACCCTTATGGACTAAGAAAAAATTTTTTTAATATGGTATCTTAGATTTATGAAGCGGTTTATAACTACAATTATTGTGATATCAATAGCGGGACTTGTTTTGGTAGCATGTATAAAAAGAGATGTCCCGGAGAAGGTTTCTGTAAAATTTAAAACTCCTGATTTAGAGGAGATTATTTATCCTGCTGATGAAAAAAATGTTACAATAGACGGAGTTGACTATCTTCAATCGCAGGCTCCTTGCGGGAAATTTGGAGGGGAACTGGTCATATCTACGATAGGTGAAGGCCCGAAGACATTTAATCCTTGTAATACAAAAGATGCGACATCTTCGACAATGGCAGGTATGATGTATGACGGACTTGTGACGACAAACCCGAGAACGGGGCGTGTAATGCCTTTATTGGCAAAATCGGTAGAAATCAGTGGTAATGATTATATTGTTAATTTAAGACAAGGAGTAAAGTGGACGGATGGTACTCTAATTACGGCCGATGATGTTATGTATACATATAAAGAGATTGTTTTCAAGGGATACGGAAACCCTTCCGCGATGGATGCCATGAAAGTAGACGGGCAATTACCCGATTTGGTGAAACTTGATAACTATACGGTAAAGTTTACAACTTCTAAGCCATTTGCTCCTTTTTTGCGGCAATTGTCCTATCCTATAGTCCCCAAACATTATTTTAAACCGTATTCTGATAAAGGGGAGTCTGTGTTTAATGCATTTCTTACACCTGATACAAATCCGAAGGAGATTGTATCAGGTGGAGCTTTTAAGCTAAAAGAATATGTAGCTGCACAAAGGGTGGTTTTTGAGCGTAATCCCGATTATTATAAAATCAATTTAAAAAATGAAAAGCTGCCATATTTGAATAAGCTTGTTTATTTAATTGTCGGAGACAGTAATAATGAGATTTTAAAATTTGAGGCAAAAGAAATTGATGCTCTTGCTCTCAGAGGTTCAAATGTAGCACGATACAAATTGAAAGAAGCTGCAAGTGATTATATTATATATAATCTGGGGCCGGATACGGGTACTTTATTTCTTGTAATCAATCTAAACAGCAGGCGGGATAAAAATTGTAAACCTTATGTTGAACCTAAAAAACAATGCTGGTTTTTAAATCGCGATTTTCGAGCAGCAATAGACTGGGCAATAGATAGAGAAAGCATGGTGAGAAATATTGCTTCAGGCGTTGCAGAACCTTTATTTACAGCGGAAAGCTTAAATTCAATTTATTTAAATAAGTATATAAAAGGTCATCCGTGTGATTTGGATGTCGCGCAAAAAAGCCTTGAAAAAGCCGGGTTTGTGCTGAAAAACGGAATATTGTATGATTCTTGCGGCAATAGAGTCGAGTTTGATTTGTATACAAACGCCGGTAATTTGGAGCGGGAAGCTCTCGGGGTAATGGTCAAACAGGATTTGGAAAATCTGGGGATGAAGGTGAATTTTAAACCAGTGGAGTTTAATTCGCTTGTAAACAAGCTGACTAATACTCATGATTGGGATATGGCAATAATGGGGCTAACGGGTTCTCCGCTTGAGCCTCATGACGGGAAAAATGTCTGGACATCCTCGGGAAGCTTACACATGTTTAATCAACGTCCGGCAGGTTATGCGATTGATGACAGGTTTGATTGGGAAAAAGAATTGGACAAAATTTTTTCCGAGGGAGCTTTAAAACTCACTTATGAGGAAAGAAAGCCTCTTTATGACAGATACCAGACTATTATTTATAACCAGAAACCGATAATTTATCTTTATTCACCTATAAGAATAACTGCGGTAAGAAAAAAAGTTAAAAATGTTTTTCCTACAAGCTTAAGCGGGCTTTTGTATAATCTTGATGAAATATATATACAATGAGGAGTATGGCAGAGTGGATTTTTTTAAATATATTACCAAACGAATATTACAGGTTATTCCGCTATTAATAATAGTATCTTTAATAAGTTTTTTTATTATCAGACTTTCTCCTGTTGATCCTTTAGCGGAACTAAGGTTAAATCCATCTATTTCTCAGGAAACATTGGATAAAGAGATAAAACGCTTAAATCTTGATAAACCTATTTATATTCAATATATTTCCTGGGCAAAGTCTTTTATAAAAGGGGATTTGGGGTATACTTCCGCTGGAGAAAAGGTTGCGGTAAAACTAAAGGAGAGAATCCCTAATACTTTGCTCTTAACTGCAATCGTGATTTTTATGACCTGGCTTGTCGGGATTCCTCTGGGTATTTTATCTGCAATAAAGAAAGAAACTGCTGTGGATAGGATGCTTACGGTGATTTCAAGTGTCGGTATGGCAATACCATCTTTCTTTTTCGCAATATTACTGCTTTTGTTTGCTGTAAAAACCGGTTGGTTTCCTGCCGGCGGGTTAACGAGTTATAATTTTAACGAATTTGGTTTTTGGGGGAAGTTTATTGATATATCAAAGCATTTGGTTCTTCCGGTCGTCGTATTGTTTACAATTTCTCTTTCTGGCTTACAGAGACAAATGCGGGCAAATATGCTCGAGGTTATGGACAGTGATTATATAAAATTTGCGCGAGCCAAGGGAATAAGTGAGTGGAAAGTTATATTCAAGCATGCTCTGAGAAATGCAATAAACCCGATGATAACACTTTTGGGTTTTGAATTTGCGGGGTTGTTGAGCGGTGCGGCATTAACGGAATATGTTTTTCAATATCCGGGTTTGGGACGGTTGATATTGGAAGCCGTTATGAAATCTGACATTAATCTTGTTATGGCCTCTTTAATGATGGGGACGATTATGCTGATACTCGGAAATCTGCTTGCAGATATTTTATTAATGATTGCTGACCCGCGGATTAGGGGGGCAAGATGAGTAATATAATAGAAAAAATATTTGAGGATAAGTTTGCTAAAATTGCATTTTTAACGCTTTTGTTTTTATATACAGTGATTCTTTTTGCAAATTTTATAGCACCTTATTCAAACACATATTCAAATCGTGATATGTCATACGCTCCGCCTTCTAAAATTTATACGATTGATGAAAGCGGAAGGTTGTCATGGCCATATACCTATAACTATATAAGAGAATATGAACCTTCTTTGATGCAGACGGTTTATAAACAGGATAGATCAAAAAAATATTATATTAAATTATTAACTAACGGACATTTATTAAGTGTAGAAAACGGCGGCAGATTATATCTTTTGGGTACTGACATAAACGGACGAGATGTATTTTCAAGGCTTTTATACGGCGGGCGTATCTCAATGACGGTTGGGTTTTTAGCTCTGCTTATCGTATTCCCGATAGGCCTTTTATATGGCGGAATTTCCGGTTATTTCGGCGGAATAGTCGATACCCTTATGATGCGATTTGCGGAAGCCGTTATGGCAATACCGAGCTTTTATTTATTGATAATTTTAGCAGCTATTCTCCCCGGCGGAATGACAAGTGTGCAGAGGTTTGCTTTGATTGTTGTTATACTGGCGCTAATTGGTTGGGCCGGATTCGCAAGAGTTGTCAGAGGGATGGTTTTATCTATAAAAAATGAGGAATTTGTTCTTGCCGAAAAAACAATCGGCGCTTCAGATTTGAGGATTATATTAAAACACATTCTTCCTCAGACAACGAGTTATGTAATAATAGCTATGACATTGAGCGTACCTTCTTATATATTGGCGGAATCCGGTTTAAGCTTTTTAGGGCTGGGGATACAACAACCTGATGCAAGCTGGGGAAATATGCTAAAGGAGGCACAGGAGTTTACAAATATTCTCTATCGCCCCTGGCTTTTGACTCCGGGATTGTTAATATTTACAGCAGTACTTTCTTTTAATCTGTTAGGAGACTCAATCCGCGATATATTGGATCCAAAATCGCAGAAACGAACTTAGCTATTTGTTATATTGTCAGATATAAAATAAAGAATACTCTAAAAGATTGATTGAAAATTTTGTATAAAAGATATATTCTTATTGTACGAGGTCTTTTGTGAAAAAACATTTACTAAAAAAACAAATATCCCAAAAAGAATTACAAATAAAAAAATTGCATTTACACCAATCCTCTTCAGATATTTGCAATCAGCTTTATAACACACTTATTTTAGAAAAGGCAATTCTAAAAAAAGAGCTTGAAGAACTTGAAAAAAAACCGTTTTTGGAAAATTTTAAACACGCTTTCAGAAAAAAAGAAAAACTAATTTGTGATTATTGGAATAAATAATTTTGTAAGTTTTTCTTTATTTATGGTATAATTCTTATAAAGGGGAATTATGCATAGTATAAATTACGGTTCTAAAAAATCTATCAGAGGAGCTTTTGGAGAGGAACTCGCAGAGCTTGGCAAATTAAACAATGCTATTGTTGTTCTTGATGCTGACCTTTCCGGTTCTACTCAGACAGCGTTATTTGCAAAAGAATTTTCTGACAGATTTTTTGACGTAGGTATCGCTGAACAAGATTTAATGACGACTGCTCTGGGACTGTCACTTACAGGGAAAATTCCTTTTGCTGCAACATTTGCAGTCTTTGCAACAGGCAGAGCATATGACCAGATTAGAAATTCCATATGCTATCAAAATGCAAACGTGAAAATAATTGGCGCTCACGGAGGCATAACGGTTGGCGAAGATGGCGCGAGTCATCAAGCGCTGGAAGATGTGTCGCTAATGCGCGGTCTGCCCGGCATGACCGTAATTGTTCCTGGTGATTATGAACAGACCAGACAGGCGGTAAAATGGGCTTCCAATTACGAAGGCCCTGTATATATAAGACTCTCCAGAATGAGTGTTCCTGAAATTTTTAATAAAGATTATAATTTTAATTTGAATAAAGCGGTAATCTTAAAAGAGGGTTCCGACGTAACATTGTTCGCATGCGGAGATATCCTCTCTGAAGTGATGAAAGCCGGCGAAATACTTGCCGAAAAAAATATAGATGCAGAAATTATTAACATACCTGTTATTAAACCTTTAGATTGTGGAACTATAATAAGTAGTGTTAATAAAACAAAACTTGCTGTAACAATAGAAAATCATTCTATAATTGGCGGTTTAGGCTCTGCAGTATGTGAATGTCTGGCAGAATCGGCTCCTTGTAAAGTTTTAAGAATTGGTGTAAACGATATTTTCGGACAAAGCGGGACTCCCGAAGAATTACTGAAATATTACGGTTTAGATGCGGAAAGTATTGCAAGTAAGGTTATTGAGTTAAAGAAATGATACAATTAAGATCTGTTACAAAAAAATACAAAAATAATTATGCGCTAAAAAATATCAATCTGGATATTTTGTCAGGAGAATTTGTTTTCATAACAGGAGCTTCAGGAGCCGGAAAATCTACTTTGATGAAAATGCTTTATAAAGAAGAAACTCCTACCACGGGAACCGTTTTGATAGGCGGCATTAATATTGCAAATCTTCCGCCGGAAAAAGTTCCGAATCTGAGAAGATGTATGGGGATTGTATTTCAGGATTATAAACTTCTGCAAAACCAAACTGTTTATGATAATATTGCATACGTAATCAGAACTCTCGGAATAAGTTCTTCCGATATAAGAACACGTGTGACGGGTGCATTAAAAGTCGTCGGTTTGCTTGATAAAGCGAAAGCAAAACCTTCTGAATTATCAGGAGGCGAACAGCAGCGCGTAAGTATAGCCAGAGCTCTTGTAAACGGTCCGCCGCTGCTTATCGCGGATGAACCCACAGGCAATCTTGATCCTAAAAATTCGCTGGAAGTAATGCAGATATTAGAACAGATTAACCAGCGCGGAATTACGGTAATAGTGTCCACCCATGATTATACTCTTGTGGACAGGTTTAGAAAAAGGGTTCTGACCCTTGAAAAAGGCGAAATTGTAAGAGATATTCAGGCAGGTACCTATGGACAATAGCAGACAACAGTTGAAAAAACAAGTGAAAAAACACATCCCGAAAGACTGGCTGTGCGAACTGCGTATTGCATACAGAATTGTTATGGAAGCCGTTAATGATATAAAACGTACAGGTATTATAAATCTCGTTATTATTACAACGATGGCTGCCATTCTAACACTGTTTGGTGTACTGTTTAGGTTTACTCTCTCTCTTTCAACTTTTGCCAATGAACTGGGAAATGTACTGGAAATCTCCGTATATCTCAAATCAAACTCTTCTCCTGATATCGTAAAAGATCGGATAAAAGAGATTAAGCATGTTAAAAATGTTACTTTAAAAACAAAAGAAGAATCATGGAACAGCTTAAAGCAAGAGCTTGGGCTGCATGATGTAAACAACCCGCTTCCGGATACGCTTCGTGTAAAAGTTGATAAACCTGAAAATATTCCTGAAGTGTTCAGTCAGATAAAACCGATTGCTGGCGTTGAAGATATCGGGTATGCAAAAGAACTGGCTAAGAAAATGCAGGTTCTTACAAATGTGGTCAATACGACTATGGTGTTTGTGATAATAATTTCGGCTGCATTAACTATAACGATTATTAATAATACAATTCAACTGGTAATCCAATCCAGGAAAGACGAAATAGAAATAATGCGTTTAATGGGTGTCAGTAACTGGTATATAAAAACCCCGCTTGTTATGCAGGGGGCATTTTACGGATTTGTATCTTCAGTTATTGCTGTCATACCGCTAAATTGGATACAGGGGCTTTTGATTAATGTCCACAAATTTTTCTTAATACCAACGCCTTTGTATGCACAGAATATAGTAATAATAACACTCTTAATTATAGGTACGGCCTTTGGCGCGAGCGGAAGTCTCTTATCTATAAAAAAACATTTACAAGTATAAGGTGGCTAATATGGATAAAACAATTGAACTGGTAAATAATGTAAAAGATATACATGCAATGCCTAGCGTAATAGTTAAGGCTTTAAATATAATGAAAAAGCCGACCGCAAGTATGAAAGAACTTGGTGATATTGTAATGTATGACCAATCTTTAACGATTAAAATTCTTGCTCTCGTAAATTCTGCATATTATGGTTTTTCTCAGCAAATAAGTTCTATAAACATTGCATTATCATTGCTTGGAATGGTAAAAGTTAAAAACATTATTGTTGCGGTTGCAATGAAGCCTATGATGTCAAATCAGGGTGATAAAGAACTTTGGAAGCATTCAATGCGTGTTGCGGCTGGTTGCGAGTATCTTGCTAATTTAACTAAAATTATGGACTCTGATGAAGCGTTTATTGCGGGTTTTGTTCATGATGTAGGTAAAATGGTACTGCATATGTCAAATGAAAAATTATATATGAAAGTAATAGATGCAGTTAAAGATGGTGCTGATATTCTTGATGCTGAAAAGAAATATTTTGATACGGATCATGTAAAAACAGGTTCTCTGCTTGCAAAGAGATGGCAGCTGCCTATTTTATTGGCAAACATTATTTCTTATCACCACACACCGTCACTTTCTTCAATACCTGTGCCATGTAATCTTGTATGCATGGTAGACAAACTTGTTCAGGATACTTTTAATCCCAGCTCTTTAGATAAAGATTTTATTAAAACTCTTGGGATTGACTTTGCGGATATTGAAGATTTGAGAACTACTATTCTTCAAAAAGCTGAACTGTTAATTTCCGAGTTAACATAAGGTGGTTTATGAGAATTGTTCTTATTTCGGATGATTCTGATTTTTTTGAATACATCTCGCCTAAACTTATGCTCAGAAAGAGTGACGAGCTGTTTAAGTTTAGTTTTGACAGTATTCCCGAGAAACTGCATCTGCTTAAATCGGCAGTTATGATTATAAACAGTGAAAATTCGGAAGATAGGACCCTGGAACTTTTAAATTTGTCAAAAGGAACCCCTTCTATAATATTTGCTTATAATGAGGATGAGAATTTTCGTATAAATGTTTATAAAAATGGAGCTTTGGGTTATGCAACTCCTCTGACTTCCGACGAAGAAATACAAGCAAAAATGATTCCTGCGTTAGCTATTGCCGGAATGCTTGAAAAAAGTGACCGATACAGAGAAGTCCTTGTAAAAACAAAGCTTGTAACACCAAATAATGAAGTATTTTTAGATTATAACACTTTATTGGATGAAGAACTTGCAAGAATTGATGCTATGTCAATACCTGCGGTCTTGCTTGCGATATCACCTGATGAGAAAACAAAATTCCTGCTACAGCCAAACCAAATAGAAACTATTCTTCTTAATAATATACGTAAAAATGATATTCTTATGAATTATGCTGCAAATAAATACTTTTTACTTCTTTATAATACAGATCCTGATTCAGCACAAAAATTATGGGAGAAAATATGTAAAAACATTCCTCAAAAAATTTATGCAGGAATTGCTAATACTGTCGGTAAAAAAAGGCAACAAGTTGTAAATGAAGTTCTGAATAAGCTTCATAGGGCAATAAACTATGAAAAATCAATCAGCGGGGCTGAAGATAAAATTTTCAATAATTTTAAACAATATCGCATTGATTTCGATAAAAAAATGAATCAAATTGTAACCCCTGTTTTTTATCAAATAAAACAAAAATACAGTAATAAGCTTTTCGGAATGAATATTAACAATGAATCAAAAGAAGGGTACAATCTTTTTTCAATACAATGCAGAAACTGTATTGGTAATTTTAAAATAACAAGTCCCGGGTGTTCCAAAATAAACATAGATATTTCCTTAACAAAAACTCCTGCGAAAAGAGTAACACTTGAACCGGAAGAACTTGAGGCAGGTTTACTTGAAGATTTATTGGAGCAATTTATAGAAGAGTTTAAAAGGGAGGTTGGCAATGACAATTCTTAATAGTGAAAACAGTCTTATTATGATAATCGATATTCAGGACAGATTGCTAAATGCGGTTTTTAATAAAGAATTGCTTGTAAAGAAGGCTGTTACTATAGCTAAAACAGCCCGTATCTTGAATATTCCGGTGGTTGTTACAGAACAATATCCTAAAGGGTTGGGTGCAACCGTAACGGATTTAAAAGCTGCTCTTGGTGAAAATACAAAATATTTTGAAAAAACGGCCTTCTCTGCTCTTGATAATCCAGAAATATCTGCAACAATTAAGGCTTTTGCCAGAAAACAAGTCTTAATTTTCGGTATAGAAACTCATATCTGTGTAAGCCAGACTGCGAATGCATTGAAGGAAGCCGATTATGAAGTTTATACTGTTGTTGATGCCTGCGGCAGCAGATGTGAAGCAGAACATAATGCCGGATTAAATAGAATGCAAGATAATGGCGCAAGAAGTCTAACGACAGAAATTGCAATGTTTGAATGGCTGAAGAGCTCTAAGCATCCGGATTTTAAAGAAGTTCAAAGCCTAATCAAATAATTCAGGTGCCGGAGCTTTTCTTTTGTTGTTCCAATCCCGGTGAGTAATAGCACTGATTTTTCATTCGCGCGCTCATCTTCTATATTGTATTTATTAAATAGGATTTTGGACAATTCAAATCCAGATAGACCTTCTTTTTTTATCAGGATTTTAGTAATATCATCACCATAAAATTCAATATTAGTCAGATTATTTTTAAGCTCTTTTATTTCGTTTATAAGAGTTTCTATTTTTTTTCGGCCTTTTGAAGAATTGAGATATTTTATATTAGCCTCGATAGTAGCCAGCATAGGATATGAGGGGGAGGTTGTTGAAATTAATGAGAGAGCTTTTTTTACATCTTTATTACAATTACAATGGAGCAATGCTGTAGGGTTAATGCCTCCTGCTGTCTTATGCAGTGATTGAATCGTAAAATCTGCGTAAGTTATTGCAGATTCCGGCAAATTATTACTGAAAGGATAAAGAGCGCCGTGAGCTTCATCAACAATCAAATATACTCCATACAGTTTGCATGTTTTTGCTATTTGTGGAATATCCGAAACAATACCTTCATAACTTGGAGATGTTACAATAATTGCTTTGGGCTTATTCTCTTTTAGCAGTTGTTCAATATTTTTGAGTTTTTCATAAATACCCCATTCCTTATTATAGGGAAGGGAATATTCAACGATTTCCGCTCCCGCAAGTACTGCCGCATTTTTATGGCAAGGATGTGCATTTTCCCAAATAAGTATTTTATCTCCCCTGCTGCAACAAGCTAAAACAGAAGCTAAAATTCCGCAGGTAGAACCGTTAGTCAAAAAATTCGTTGATTTTGTGTTATAAATTTTACTTGCATATTCTTCAGCTTTTTCAAGAGCTTTTTGCGGATTATATACATCTGTTTCAGAAATATCAGAACGATACCATTGGTAAAACTTATGCAGAATGCAGAAAGCCCCATTGTGGCTGGGCGTTGTAAAAAGATGTTTTCTGTTTTTCTTCTTTAAAAGTGCCGCTAAACTCATAAATATATTCTAACAAAAACATAAAATTTTAGATTAAGTGTATTTTATACCACTGTAAAAATCATCCTAAAGTATTACTATTTCTTGTGTGCAACCCTCTTGAGAATGTATTAAGTGTATGCTATAATAATAGTAGAGGATAAATACACTTAATAAATATTTACAAAAAATGTCCTCAAAATATTTATCCCAAAAAGGAATTTACCCTCTCAGAGTGTTATAGCCCCACACCACTCTCAAATAAAAAAGGTATCTGTTACTTAATACAAACGGTGAAAGCAATGGATACAATATCAGTACAGAGACAGCAATTCGAAAAGACTGCCGTGAGTGCAGCAGGAATCGGTATTGCAATATGCCTTTTCCTGACTCAAAATTTAGCAATATCGGCCAAAGACATCGGGAACATTACAGGGATTTCCCCAACACTAAATTATATACGCGAACGGCAAGAACTCCGGGAACAACTATTCAATCAGGAAATAGCACAAAAATATTCAAATGCACAGGTTACAGATGTAGAGAAAGGCGTTAAACATGTCAGAATGATAAAGTATTATAATAACCGACCGGTCAGAATAAATGTTGTCGAACTTTCGCAGGGAATAAATCATAACCTATCCGTAGTACCGGCGATTGCATCCGAAACCCTATCTGCCAGACGAACAATTACCAATATTGCCGACAGAGAGAATGCAATAGTAGCAATTAACGGAGGCTATTTTAAACCTCAAACCGGTGTTCCGCTGGGAACTCTTATGATTAACAAAAAAGTCTATACCGGACCAATATATGACAGAGTCGCAATTGGTATCTTCGATGACAAATACGAAATGGCAAGGGTTCAATTAAAAGCAAGTGTTGAAACTAATATAGGAGGGTTAAAAATTGATAATGTCAATCAACCTAGAATGTTGTCAGTGCATACAATTGTATATACGCCGGATTGGGGTGAAACTTCTCCGCCTAGTCCTCGGTACGGAAAACAATTAGTCATCGAGGACGGAAAGCTGGTTCGGATAACATACGGGAGAACCCAAATACCTCAAAACGGATTTGTAATAGTCGGAGCGGAGAAAAATTTAAATAAAATAATTAATGCTAAAAGATTTAAGCTTAATATAAAAATTAATCCCGAGTGGAAAGACGTAAATCATATTATAAGCGGAGGCCCATATTTAATTAAAAACGGAGATATTTATGTCGATATGACGGCTCAACGTCTTGCATCAATTGGAGGTAGAAACCCCAGAACCGCAATAGGTTACACTCGTGACAATCATCTCATAATGCTTACGGCCGACGGTAGAGAAGGTGCTTCTATAGGCTTAACACTTATGGAACTTGCTAATTTAATGAAAGAGCTGGGCTGTGTCAATGCAATGAACCTTGACGGCGGCGGTTCAACAGTAATGTATGTGAACGGTCAGGTCGTAAACAAACCACCGGTTCCCGGCGGAATTCCGTTGTCTCATACATTGACAATACAAAAGATTTCTTGAGGGAGCATATATTTGCCCTGATTAGCGCCCGCTCTCGGTTAACCGAAAGCGGGTTTGTGTATTTTATTTACGTTTTATTGCATCAATGCCGGGACCTACATATTTACCGATTAATATATTTTCTACAAAATAATCAATCGGTTTTATAGCAATCCCCAGACCGACAAAACCTCCGATAGTTTTTATAAAATTCCCTTTCAGCATTTTACTCTTTTGATAATCATTAAGAACGCTTTTTACCGCTACATTTTCCGTCTGGCCTGATTTTAGTGCCTGTATATATTTAGAATACCATTTGCTGGATTTCACTTTAGTGCTTGGATTCAATAAATCTTTTCTCAATTGTATTAAATCTTTTATGGTTTTTTCAGAATAATTTGTAATTTTATCGTTGTTTTCTTTTCCGGTGAGTTTTAATATTTTCTTTAAAAGATTTTTTTTATTATAAAATTCAATGTTATTGGAAACAATATTTGTAAATTCTTTTATACACTCTTTATCCTTGCCTGTAAATGCATGCATTTTCCCGTTTGCAACAAATTGTTCCGCGGTTTTTGAAATTTGTTCTTTTATGTTTAAGGAAACTTTATCTTTTCCCAATTTCCCAAATTGAGAAAAAAGATTTTGTCCTGCTTTTACTGCGACCAGAGGCAGAAAAATACTTGCCATGCCTTGAAATACAGCTTGTTTTAAGCACCGTCTTGAATTAGGGCTGTACTCATTTTCATTGTTTTTATACTTATCGTAGATATCAGCTCCAATATATAACAATGCCGGAATCCAGCTAAGAGTCGCGTAACTTCCGATAACAGGACGCAATGCCTCGCCTATTTCATTTGTAAAAGCGGCGCCTCTTAACGGCCACCTCATAAGAGGATCTTTGTATTCTCCTGTTTTATTATCAATAGAATGCGTGTCAGCCTTGAAACTCACTCCAGAAATCAGTTTTATCACTTATGTAAATCCTTTAATTAAAACTTCATTATTTATTTAATAGAAGAAAATAAAATTTTTTGACAATTAATTTACAAAATTTTACATAGCATCTGTTCAATTTTAACATATAAAATATTAATATGATGAATTAACTCTTGAAAGAGTACTAAAAATATGGTAATCTATAGTGTTGGTGTTTATTATAAATTTATAAAAGGGGGTTATTATGAAAGGTTTTGCAATGTTATCTATTGGTCAAACAGGCTGGATAGAAAAAGATGTTCCCGCCTGCGGGCCTCTTGATGCGATATGTAAGCCGATAGCACTTGCGCCTTGTACATCTGATGTTCATACGGTCTGGGCCGGGGCTATCGGGGACAGGCACAATATGATTTTGGGACACGAAGCTGTCGGGGAAGTTGTAGAAGTTGGTAAACTTGTAAAAGATTTTAAACCGGGCGATAAAGTTCTTGTTTCTGCAATAACTCCGGATTGGAGTTCTCTGGAGGCACAGGAAGGTTATGCAATGCATTCGGGCGGAATGCTGTCAGGCTGGAAATTCTCAAACTTTAAAGATGGGGTTTTCGGAGAATATTTTCATGTAAACGATGCGGACGGAAACCTTGCACATTTGCCAGAGGGTATGGATTTGGGAGCTGCATGTATGGTTAGTGATATGGTACCGACCGGATTCCACGGAGTTGAACTTGCAGATATTCAATTTGGTGACAATGTTGCTGTTATAGGAATCGGCCCGGTAGGGCTTATGGCTGTTGCTGCTGCGGCTATACGAGGAGCTTCCAATATATATGCGGTAGGTTCCAGACCTGTTTGTGTGGAGCTTGCAAAAGAGTTTGGTGCAACTGATGTCATAAATTATAAAGAAGGCGATATTGTAGAACAGGTGCTTGATAAAACTCATGGACGCGGTGTTGACAGAATTGTAGTAGCAGGCGGAGATAACGATACCTTTGATCAGGCTGTCAGAATGCTTAAACCGGGCGGGAAAATAGGCAATGTAAATTATCTTGGAGAAGGTGTATTTCTAAAAATTCCACGTGTTGAATGGGGCTGCGGAATGGGCCATAAACAAAGTGTCGGCGGTTTGATGCCTGGAGGCAGATTGCGTTCGGAAAAACTTGCAAGACTTGTCGAAACTCACAGAATACATCCTGAGAAACTCATAACACATACATTCCACGGTTTGGAAAATGTAGAGCCGGCTCTAATGCTGATGAAAGATAAACCCAGAGATTTAGTAAAACCGCTGGTTTTAATATAAGTTAAATAAAAGGTTATTCTTTAATAAAGAATAACCTTTTATTTTATATATTATGTAAAGATTTGTAACAATTTCCCCAATTATCCTAAAGTTTTCTAAAAAAATGCCGTAATACATAATGTAAAGAAAAGAAAAAGGAGTAGAAAAATGACAGACGGTATCGGAAGACTTTCAGGATATGGTAATTACGGCGTCGGCGGTTATGTACCTCAAAGACGTACGGATATTTCTCAAGAAGGTAAAGCGCAGGAACAACCTGTATTAAATAACCATGAAGAAACTCAGATAGACCCTTCAAAAGTTATGGAGTTTCTTTCTAGCAATAATTTCTTTGTCGCAGCACCGGCAGCAGGAGCAGCAGACGTAGATACAGCTACACAAGATAGAGTAGCCGGATATATGGAACAGTTTGAAATGATTTATGGTATTGTTCAGGAAGAATTCGGTGATGAACTTGCTCCGGCTGTTATGGATGTAGTGATGGATCGTTTAATGGGTATGACAGCATAAAAGAGCTTTATTTTTCTACACTTAATCATAAAAGGCTAGTATTAAAATTATTAGTCTTTTTCTTTTTTTTTAAGTTTTGTAAAAATATGTATTGACTTTTATTTTTGATGAAATATGATAGTATACGTTGGTTAACTAAACCAGTGTTGATGGAGCGGTTATAACGCAGCTGGAGGAAGATTTAGTATTCCGGTCATCTTCACAAAGCAAAATAAAAGCCTTTTAAGTTTTATAAATAGCAATAGTATAAAGGTAGTTTTGCACCTTGACAACAGAATAGCTAAAGACGAAAAAACTTGTTAATTCGCAAAAGATGGACAACGAAATGAAGTTCGAGCGTATGCGTATCTGTATAGCGCTTTTTTAGTATTGTGCGAGCAATACGATTTAGGTATAAGCTAACGAGATGCGTATATATATGGACATAACTTTTCTGACAATGGAGAGTTTGATCCTGGCTCAGGACGAACGCTGGCGGCGTGCTTCATACATGCAAGTCGAACGAGAAT
>CALUPJ010000142.1 GCA_944322555.1 Candidatus Gastranaerophilales bacterium
CATTCTTTGCCGCAATTGTATTAGATTTAACTCTGCTTTTATACATGTAACTTCTCAAAGCTTCCCTAATCAATTCGGAACGCGTTCTGTTTTCGCCTTCTGCGACTTTGTCAATTCTGTCCAAAAATTCCTCGGGCATTGAAATTAGTACTCTGGCCATATATTTCTCCTTTACTATGTAATGACTTTTGATATCTTGTATATATATAAAGTCAACTAAAGAAAAAAAATTGCCTTTTTTTAAAACTTTTATTAAGTTTTGTAACAAAATATCCCCGCCAACCAATAGTGACGGGGATATTCCTTTTTAGTTTTCTTAATAAAGAATGGTCAATTCTTCATCAGGATTCAAGCTTGAATCGTTAGTAGTGTTAGGTACAAATATGTATTTAGCTTCATCAACAAATTCATAGCATACTCCGAATACACCGCTGCCTACAAGTTTAACAATGTTGTAAACACCTTTACCTACCGTGATAAAGCTGCTTCCTACGCTCTTAAGACCTTTAAGCGGGTGAAGAGATGCAGTATCGCAGAATGCATCAGACCAATTGTCGCCGTATTCTTCCAAACCGTTTGCAACAACTTCCACACCTGATGAAGCAGTTCTGCCGGCAACACCGACAATTCTGCCTGCCATTGAGAACGGTGCCCCCAGGAGTCTTGATACAATATTCGGATTCTTGGTTACATTAACTTCCGCATTAGCAAGCTTTTTCGGAAATTCTACACAATTATCACCGCTAGAAAGGCTCTTGAATTGGATTTCCACATAACCCGGATTTTTTACTCCCGGTCTTGAAATACCCGATACAACACCTTTAACGGTTGAACCTGCAGGATAACAAACACCCGCAACAGTTACATCTTCCGTAGTTTTTGCGGTAAATGTGTCGCCTACATTAGAAGTTCTCGCGCTGATTCTTTCACTTAGCTTGATTTTCAAAGTCATGGGTTCGTATTTTGTAGCACAATTTACGGCACCGTTTGAAGTATCAATATTGAAAGTTGCCTTCATTGCACCTAACATATAAGCAACTTGTTCTTTTGATAAAAATTCATCATTGACAATTTTATCTTTATCCGGAGCTTTATTCAAAATTCCTGATGCAATTACTTCGTTGGAAGCTTCATAAGCCCAGGCCGGAACATATTTTACGCTTTGACCTTCAAATACCGGAGCCTTTTTATCTGCAGACATATTCATCATTGTAGCAAAAGTTGCGAAAACTTCGGCTTTTGTAATAGGTTGATCCGGTTTGAAAGTAGAATCCGGATAACCAATCATTACATCAGCAGTTAAAGCTCTGTCAATTTGGTCTTTTGCCCAATAGTCAGCAGCTACATCTGTATAACTGTTTGCTTTTACTTCTTTCAGATTTAAGCCATCTGAAAGAATGAACGCTAATTCGGAACGCAGGACAGGCATTTTCGGATTGAACAAACCTGCTCTTCTTGAATCCATTTTACCTTTCATATCGTCCAGCATTTTCTTTGCAAAACGTCCTACAACAACATTTTGTTTTCCTTCCATTGTTTTAACATGGCAGGGTTTGTAGACTTTTCCGCCGATAATAACATCATTTTCAGCAGTTACGAGAGAATGCCCCTGTGAACCGAACATTGTCGGGTGAGCATAAGCCTGTACATCTGCTGCTTCATGAGCCATTACCATACAAGATGTGACACAAGCAACACCAAGTGCCGCCAAAAATTTACCAGTTAGTCTCATACTTCTCCTTTCTCATCACTTCTTTTTCTGCAACATATATGCTTGAGGATAGCAGAAATCCTCTCTAAATCCTGTTTTTCTATACATTTTCAATGCTTTATAATTATTCGTCTCCGTAGTTACGTTGACTTCGCCAAAAACTCTCTTTCCTATTTTTGTCCAATCTACAATTGTTTTGATTGAACGATTTAATAAATGTGCTGAAAATCCTTTACCTCTGTGCTCTTTTTCTATTGCAACCAGAGGAATATTAGCAATTTTTCCTCCGGTAACATTTGCAAATGCAAAACCTGCGGGAGAATCATTATATAAAAGTACGGATGTAACCTCCGGCAGGAATTCACCATATACATTTTCTACAACCTTGTTTATAATATCTCTTGTACCTTCCATAGATTTATATCTTGTATCATACAGAGCATCCTGCGTATCCCTGAAAGATTCATGTATAATCCTCACCGCATCTTCTTTATAAGAATCCGAATATCCTACAATTTTATACCCTTCAGGCTTTTCGGATAACTTCATATTTTCCAAAATTCTCTCCGAAGAAGCATTCCCCATAATAAATCGCAAAACTGCAAGTCCTATAAACTTAAAGCCGTATTTTGATAAATCAGCCGTAAATACCGACTGGTGCCCCAGCATAGGATAAGAAACAACTTTTGTTTGGCGTTCGGATTCTGTTAACTCAAGAAACTTTTCAACCAAAAGCTTTACTTTAGTCGTTTCATCTTCAGAGCCTAAACAATGCACTAAATTAAGTTCAATTGCTTCGGAAATAGATGTTGTATAAACTAAAAAAGCAGTAGGAATCTCATTTTCCTTCAAAACAAGACATTGCATATAGCCTTTTTCTACTGCATCAATAAATTCTTCATAAGAAAGCGGTTCCAATTCAAATTTATAGTCATCTACGGCTTTTGCTTTAAAATCATTATATACACCCGCAAATATCTTATGCGAACTCTCATTTAGTAATTCTACTTCGTATGCTGTTTCTGCCATAAAACTTCCTTTATATTCCTACATCAGATGATGCATCTTTTCGCGTTTGGTATTTATGTATCTTTCATTATACCTGTTAACCTCCGATTTGAGATTAATATTTTCGTGAATGGTGAGCCCGTATCCTTTCAGACCTACAATTTTCTTGGGATTGTTCGTAATAAGGTTAAAATTATTGAACCCTAAATCCAAAATAATCTGGGCCCCAACGCCATAATTCCTTAAATCAGGTGCAAACCCCAGGGAAACATTGGCTTCTATAGTATCCTGCCCTTCTTCTTGCAATTTATAGGCCTTAAGTTTATTAATTAAACCTATTCCTCTGCCTTCGTGATCTCTAATGTATATCAGGGCACCTTTACCATATTCGTTAATCATATGCAATGCATTATGCAGCTGCCAGTTGCAGTCACATTTAAGACTATGGAAAATATCTCCTGTCAGACATTCACTATGCACTCTGACAAGCGGAATTTTATCCGAGCCGTCATCTTTAATCAGTGCGACGTGTTCGCAGCCGGTTATCGTATCTGTATACCCTATGATATTAAAATCTCCGAAACTTGTCGGCAAAAATACTTCAACTTCGCGTTTTACAAATGTTTCACGTTTCAGACGGTATGCAATCAAATCTGCAACAGTAATAAATTTAAAACCGTGTTTTTTTGCAAAATCGTGTAAATCATCTCTGCGAGCCATTTCTCCGTTATCTTTCATAATTTCACACATAATTCCGGCCTCTCTGTGTCCGCAAATATGCGCCAAATCAACAACAGCTTCGGTATGCCCGCATCGCTTCAAAACTCCGCCTTTTTTTGCAACACAGGGGAACAAATGTCCCGGACGGCGGAGGTCAGAAGGCTGAGCGTCAGGTGCGATAGCAACCTCTATAGTTTTTGCTCTGTCAAAAGCGGAAACTCCGGTTGTAACACCGTACTTCGGATGAGCATCAATACTTAAAGAAAAAGCCGTTTGCATGCTTTCGGTATTTTTTTCTACCATTTGAGGAAGGTCAAGCTGATTGGCTATTTCCTGAGAAATAGCAAGGCAGACAATACCGCGGCATTCTTTTGTAATAAAGTTTACAAGCTCGGGAGTTACAAATTGAGCGGAACAAATCAAGTCACCCTCGTTTTCCCTATCCTCATCATCTGCGACAATGACGGGTTTACCCGATTTAAAATCCTCTATTGCGTCTTCAATTGTATTAAATTGATTTGTCATATTTAGCAAAAACCATTCCTCTGTAGAAAATCAAGATTTATTCTTGACTTATTATCACTCGTTAATAAAAATTTTTCAACATATTTAGCCAAAATATCGGTTTCAATATTTACATAATCCCCGATTTTTAGATATTTAAGCGAAGTATTTTCATATGTATGGGGGATTATTGCAAGATTTATTAAACTCCCTTGGATTTCGGCGATTGTAAGACTTATACCGTTTATTGCAACAGACCCCTTGGATACAAGGGCATCACACCCCGAAAATTCTATTTCAAAATCATAAAAATCATTATTCCGCTTAATATTTTTAACTTTAGCCGTACCGTCAATATGCCCCAAAACTATATGCCCGCCAAAGCGTCCGTTTACAGGCAACGCCCGCTCTAAATTAACTATTGAACCTGGTTTAAGATAACCAAGAGCTGTTACTCTATAAGTTTCAGGAGAAATATCCGCTGAAAAACCTGCAGAATTCTTGTCTGTAAGCGTAAGACAGACTCCGTTTACCGCAATACTGTCACCTGTTTTTGAGCCTTCCAAAACCAAACTGCACCCAATTACAATTTTTCTTTCCGTGATAGAGAGAATTTTTCCCGTTTCTTCTATAATTCCAGTAAACATAGAGCCATTTTAGCATAATTTGAGCCAAATGTACAGGTAAAATGCTTTAATATAACAATCACTTATGATATAATCGAAGGGTATGAAACGTTTTTTCAGAAAATTTTTCTCAAAAGCAACGCTTATTATTTTTGTATGCATACTTGCTCTCCTCACATTCTTTTTTTGGGGCTGGATAGAAAAACAGACTCTTAAAGTAAAGGGAATGTATTATATTTACAAAGGAGATCAGGCTTATGCACAGGATAACATGGCAAAAACCCTTGAGTTTTATGAAAAAGGACTTGAGCTTTACCCCGAACATTATGAAGCATGGTTTAACCTGGGAAATATTTATGCCGTCTACGAAGACTATTATTCGGCAGTAGATGCCTACGAAAACGCAATAAAATATAATCCCAAATTTGTTATGGCACGCATGAATCTGGGAATCATTTATTCCGAAGATTTGGGTTTTTTTGATGAAGCAATCGAGCAATTTGATACAATTACCCAAATAAAACTGTTCAAATTATGGATTCCTTTTGTATACAGCAATATAAAAAGTGTAAGAGGCAACAGAGGTATTGCGTATTACAACAAAGGTGTTGCTTTCAAACAAAAAGCTATGTATCTTCCTCTTGATAAAAGGCATTTGACTTATCAATACCTCGGAGAATCCATTAAGGCTTACCGCAAAGCTCTTAAAATTTTGAAAAAAAATTATGATATTTATTATAATAAAGCCGTAGCTCACCACTTAAGAGGCGAATACAGAGAAGCGGGGCTCGATTACTGCAAAGCTATCGAACTTGAACCTATGCGATATGAAGCACACTATAATCTTGCGGTACTCCTCAGGCATTTGGACAGATACCGTGATTCTATTGATGAACTTCAAAAAGCCGCAATGCTTATTCTGGAGACTCCGGATGAATCTGGCTTGCAGTCAGCCTATATCTTTAATCTGCTAAACGATGTTTCGCGTAAATTCATTACAAGCGACGAATATTATACAAACAAACTTACGGATGAACCCGCAGGAAGCGTAAGCTATACTTATATAAACGGGAAAATCGTCCCCGATGAGGAATTTGACAAAGCGATTATCCAAAATTTCAAATCCTGCGCAGGATTTGAATACTTTAACGAGGAAGAAGAATATTAATGGAAAATAAAGAACTTCATTTTTTAGCAAAACTTTCCGATTTATTAAACAAAGATTTAACAATCGATGAACTTACCGACGGTCTCAGAACGGTGCTGAACAGCTATGTGATACTAAAAGATTTCGGGCTGTTTGTCTTTGACGGTACTACAAGCACAATCAGAAGCTGTACTGACAATTGGAGTGTTATCGAAGATAATGATACACTGTACAGTGCATTTGAAGATATTAAAGAACACGATTTCGTCATTAATTCCAAAGCATACAAACTTCCCCCGGTTATCGGAGAAATAAATTTTAACATTACGTCGCTTATGATGCCGATAATAAAAGAGGAAAAGACCTTCGGATTAATAGAGCTTTTGTTTGAAAACAATGCCTCCGTTAATATGGAATTCTTATTCCTTATGAAAATTTTCGCCTCGCAGGTCTCACTGAAACTCCAAAATATTGTGCTAAACGAACAATCAAAAATTAATGTCGAATTTCATGATTCCATGAAAAATATCGCAAAAATTATCGAAACACAATACGAGCTCAACTATATTGTACCTCTAATCGGAGAAATGCTTGACAGATTTATATCCGACCATTTAATTTATGTTTTTCTGAAACAGGAAGGTGAATTTAAACTGGTTTGGCCAAAGGCCTGCAAGGATGAAAGAGTTTATGAAGCATTAAAACAGCTTACACCTGAAACCGCATATATACTTACCAATGAAGATAAAATAGGAGCATTTCCGCTTACTTCAGAAGGAGAAATTACCGGTTGTATTATTGCAAGAAGCACGCTTGACAAACTATCAAAGCGTGATATCAGCTATCTTGAACAACTTACAAGGCAGTCCGCAATCACGATTAACCGCGCAAATACGTATTCAAAAGTCCTGCAATACGCGACTTTGGATGCTTTAACCAACTTGAATAACAGACGGCAATTTGAAGTTCGTCTCAAGCAGGAAATAGCAACAACCAAACGTCAGGGTAATCCGCTTTGCGCAATGATGATTGATATAGACTTTTTCAAAAAAGTTAATGACACATATGGACATGCCAGCGGCGATGTTGTTTTAAGAACGGTTGCTTCAGTTATAAAAGAACATCTCAGAGAATCGGATATCCCATCAAGGTACGGCGGCGAAGAGTTCGCGGTTCTTCTTCCATACACTCATACAGAAGAAGCCCGAATTGTCGGCGAACGTCTCAGAAATGCCGTTGAAAAGACAGAAATTCCTATTGACAAAAAAACTATAAATGTCACAATAAGTATGGGATTGGCCGAATTAAATGCGGAAGAAACCGGAGAAGAACTCTTTGAGCGTGCGGACAAAGCTTTGTACGAAGCCAAAGAAAGCGGAAGGAACAGGGTATGTATAGACAAAAATGCAAAACCTTAGATGATACAAAAGCACTCGCGTACAAATTTGCAGAACTTGTTAAAAATGACGGTTGTTTTATCAATCTTTTCGGAGAAATCGGCGCCGGAAAGACAGCTTTTGTAAAACTTACGGCAGAGGCTTTAGGAGTTAAGGAAAAAGTTACAAGCCCGAGCTTTGTAATTCTTAATGAATATCACAGTGCATCAATTCCTGTTTATCATTTTGATTTGTACAGACTTGAAAATACCGGTGTAAAAAGTATTGCGGATGAACTCAGAGAATATTCCGAAGGCAGAAATATAACATTTGTTGAATGGGCTGAATTCTCACAGGGTGAAATCCCGTTTAAAAGGATTGAAATAAATGTTACTTACGATGATAATGACGACAGCAGAATTTATGAGTTTAATTCGATCGGCAGAGATGAAATTATAGAAGGACTGAAATCTTGAAAATATTGGCATTTGATACTTGTCTGGATAAAACATACGTGGTTTTGGCAGAAGATGATAAAATTTTAAAGAGCGAAACAATTTTATCAAACGGGAAAAACTATCATTCGGCATATTTAATTTCTACAATCGTAAAAATTCTAAAAACAGCCGGCCTAACTCCTAAGGATATTGATATGCTTGCAGTAGATATAGGCCCCGGAAGTTTTACCGGAATAAGAGCCTGTACAACAGTTGCGAGGGTCTGGGCGGAAACACAGGGAATTAAAGCCGTCGGAGTATCTTCACTGGAAATTCTTTCTAAAGTTCTCGGCGGCGACGATTTGGTTGTCCTTGATGCAAGAAAAAACAAAGCTTATGTCTATGACGGAAAAATTCTCGGCGCTATAGAACTTGAAAAAGTTGACGAAATCGTAAAAAACAGAACCATAATTACCGATGACAGCCTGCTTTCCAGGTTTGAAAAAGAAAAAGCCGTTTCATATCAGCAAGCTGATTATCCGATAGGAGAAATTCTGGCCGGGCTCGCACTCAAAAAAGAAGAAACAGACTGGAGAAAACTTAAGCCTTTATATATTCAACCCCCTCCGGTATTTGGAAGATAGCCGATTTGCACGCAGTACATAGAATTTAAGCATGTTTTATTTTGATAATATTAATAATTACAAAATTTTAAGAAGCAGTTTGTTAACTGAAATAAATGCTTTTTTTACAACCAGAGAAGGATTTAATTTTGAAGGTTTTAAAAATAAGCGTATTATTACTCCCATGCAGACACATAGCAACCATGTCGAATTTACGGATGTCCGGGAACAATATTCCGATACGGATGCTTTAATTATAAAAAACGGCCGGGATTTAATATATCTGCGTTTTGCAGATTGCACGCCTTTAATTTTTTATGACAAAAAACAAAAAATTGCAGCAATTTCACATGCCGGCTGGCGGGGAACGGCTGCAAAAATCGGTGTTAAAACTATAAACAAAATGAGTTCAGATCCGGCGGATATTATTGCCGTAATAGGTCCTGCAATATCTTTATGCTGTTATGAAGTCTCGGAAGATGTTCGGGATAAACTTCTGGCAACAGTTAAAGATACTTCTTCACTTTATAAAAACCGTAATGTTGATTTAAAGAATATAAATGCGAGACAGCTTAAAGAAGCCGGCGTCAAGACAATTGATATCTGCCCGTACTGTACAAGCTGTAATAACGATTTATTTTACTCGTACAGAAAAGAAAACGGTACAAATAAAAGACATTATGCTGTTGTAACATTTTGAAACTGTTGTTTTTTCAGAGCTTCCGCTTTACGTTTTTTATCCAGTTTGTTTGTTATATATATATTAAGATTTGGAATACCCAATCCTAGTACAAGTCCTGAGAACAAGTATCCGGCACACTGTGCGGCATTCAAGACATGAAGCCGATTTCTGGTCATCTTTTTAACTTCAGGTTGGAGTTTATCCAAATCTTTAAGCATTTCTTTAAATGTTTTCGCGGTTGTTTTTCCATCTTTTTGAACCGTTGTCGAAATATTGTTCTTTGCCAGAGTTTCGATAAGAATTTCATCTCTTGTCTTTAGGGAAGCACGGAAAGTTCTTACAAAAGGATTCTTGGATTTTTCCCCTGCCTTGTAATTCAAAGTTGATTTATTAAAAGTATCTGCAGTAAGTTTATTTACAATATCACCAAGAACGAGCCAGCTCAAAAATCCTAATGTATCTTTAGTCAAAACTTCTCTAAGTTCATCTTTATCACGTGCCGAGAATATTCTTGAGATAATTGTTACGCCGTAAACACCTTTTAATTGGTCAATTGTCGGCCATCCGCCTTTGAAAGCCATTTTATCCATAAACTTTAACGGAGATGCTTTCAATGTAGCAAGTATCATACCGAAAAATCCTGCACTGCTTGCAGCTTTAATTGCTTTAAACTTTGCACTGTTATCTTTTGTTCGGCCTTCAACACCGACAAAACCATCGCTTCCGGTTTTCAGTTTTGTCAAATACATGTTAATCGGCTGAACGGAAATTCCAACGGCGGCTGCCATTGCAAATCCCAGCAAAGCACGGTTTTTCATAAATTTTGAAAGACTATTTATAAAAGCATTTCCCTTTACGGGTTTACCTGATTTTACCTGCTTTTCAAAAGCTGTTTTAACTTTATCCTTGTTAAAAGAATTTGAAACAAGAAACATGTCATTAAGAAATATTTTCAAATCAGTAACACTTTTTTGTTTTTTGTCCAAGGACTCAAGAATATATTTTGACTGCGCACCGGTGCTTTCAGTAATTTTATTCATGAGCACTTCTCTTGTCATTCTTCCCTTTGACCAATCTTTATACGTCATTTTATTATTAAGAGCATTGTCAAGAATTTGCGCAGTCTCATCTATTGTTTCCTGAGACAGTTTTACAAATCCTTCATTATCAGCACCTTGTGCGGTCGGGTTGTAACCTTTTATATTACCGAGCGTTGTTTTAATATAATCAAGCTGGGTTTTGTTATTTTTCAACTGGTCAGCCTTATTTTCCGCAAGAATATTTAAAGTTTCCGGCGCAGTGAACAATTCTCCTACGCTCACACCGTATTTTTTCATTGAAAAAGCAAGCAATGCTCCGGCAGCCATACCATAACAGCCTATTAAACTATCATTTATGGTACCCATAATTTCACGTCTTAAAGTTTCCATCCCTGCGGCCGGACCTCTTTTAATCATGTCACTGGCTGTTCTCGGTGACACCATAAAACAAAAATCAACTCCGTTTGCGCCTACAGCCTGGTTTGTTGCAAGATAGCGAAGAGTAGTATCCAGCCCGCTGCCGAATTTCGGATGATTATTTTGTTGTTGATTAAATTGTACTTTCATTTCTGCCTGCTATTTCTTATCTGCTCTGAAACCCGTTGTAAGATTTGAATATTTAATATTCAAAGGCGTTACTGATTCATTTTGGGTTTCAGTTTTATTTTCGACTTGTGCTTTTTCCTGAGCAAGCTTTAAAGCCTGCTCATGTTTTTTCTTTGTATTTTTACGTGTAAATATAGGAATGACGAGCCCTAACAATGCCAATGATACACCAAGATTAGTCACCTGGCAAGCAGAGCGTAAATTCTTCGCACGTTTTAATTCTTTCTCTGTTGCTCCGACAACTTCTTCCGAAGATTTTATATTAACATCTTTTACCCAATGCCAGAACTTTTTCAGCGCACCTGCATTTTTATCAAGTTTCTTTGTATCATTTAGAAGAGTTACACCCATTTTATTTTGCATAATTGTAGCTGCACCTTTTGCCGCATAATCACCTAAAAAGTACAAACTTGAAAATGTTGCAATATCTCTGACTGTAGCTTCCGCAAGTTCGTTTTTATCATCAGCCGCAGCCATACGTGAAGCAAAAGTTGCCGTTGAAATTATTCTTGCCTGGTCCATTGTCGGAAACATGCCTTTAAATTCAAGCATGTTCATTGACGGTCTTTTCATCATTGAAAGAAGTGCCACACCGAGCATTGACGATATTGAAATAATTTTCTGTTTTAATAACCCTTTTTTCGCTTCGGGATTTTCTTCTACTACGATATTTTTATTCTTGCCAAAATCATCATAAATGGGCGCACCTTTTACACCTGACAATTTTCCGGTAATCCAACGGTTAATGTACTGCATTGATACAGCAAGAGGAAGAACTACAGCTAAACCGGCTAAGCTTTTGGTTTTTACAAGATTTTTACTTTTCTTTGTAAATTCTTCAATTGCAATTTTCCCATCGGTTTTTTGGTATTCTTTGAAAAATTTAACCGAATCTTCAAGTAAAGCTTCAACAGAAGAAGCTTTAACTTCTTTTATACCTCCGGTTTTAATATTTTCAGCAACATGGGTTTTTTCAACGATTTCACCCGCAATCTTTTTAACTTCCTTACGCATAGCTTTTTCTTTGCCCTGCATACGTGATATTTCCGCAAGCTTACGTGAATATTCCGCCAAACTGTTTTCACCGAGTTTTTCTTTAAAAATTACTTTTTTATCACCGTCAAAACCTTCAATATCACCTAATATATTTTTTAATGACTCTTGAATTTTATCGTTTGAAGAAGCATTTTTATAATACTCGCAAGCTTTGTCCAGTAATGAACTGTCCGCCCAGCACCTTGACATATTTATACCTCTTGGCATAAATGCGGGATTTATACATTTTGCAATTCCAAGCGTTACAAGACTTGGTATAAGACAGTTTACAACAAGCCCTGAGGATTCTCTTCTAAAGGCCTCAAAACCTGCAAACCAGTTGGTTGTTGATTCAACTATTGTTCTTGGTAAAATCGCGGAAAGCATATCAATAACCGTAACATTTATCATCGGAGCTCTTTCGCATGCCTGAATACCTGCAAGCGCAATTGCACCGAGCCCTTTAAAGGTCGGATTATTTTTTACACCGTCTTTTTTATTTAAACGGGGATTGCTATTTATTCTTCCGGTATTATCTAAACCAATCTTGTCTATCATACACATATACTTCTTTATGATATAAGCTGATTATATCAGCTTTGATATATATTTAAAAGCAGGTCAAAATAAAAATTGCTATGTTTTTATTAATTGTAAAGAAAATGTAAAGGCGATTTTTTGAATATTTTTTTCTTATAAAGAAACTTTTATGACAAACCCGAATTATACAGCTACGTTTAATATACACATAGTATTTTTGCGCTAAAAAAGAAAAATTTATCTTTATATTTTTTTGTAAATTTTTGTAACAATTTTGTGATATGCTTAATACTGATATAATTATTTATTATTTAGGAGAGGATTTTAATAATGAAAATACTTATTTCTAACGATGACGGCATATTAGCTAACGGCATAAGAGCTCTTATTGAAGCACTTTCACCTTGTCATGATGTTTATGTTGTAGCACCTGACAGGGAAAGAAGTGCAGCCGGACATTCTTTAACACTTCATACACCTTTGAGAGTGGAAGAAGTCGACCCGAAATACGGTGCCAAACGCTGCTGGATGACAACCGGAACCCCGGGAGATTGTGTAAAATTGGCAATAAATGCTATCTTGTCAAAAAAGGAACTACCGGACTTGGTTATTTCCGGCATTAATCACGGGCCTAATCTCGGAGCAGATATTTTATATTCCGGTACTGTAAGCTGTGCAATGGAGGGAGCCATGATGGGTTACCCGAGTATTGCAACATCACTGGCCAGTATGAAAACAGAATACGAAGCCTTTAAAGTAAGTGCTGAATTTATTGCCGATTTATTAAATAAAATAAGCCTTGAAAAATTTCCCCCTAAGACAATTTTGAATATAAATATTCCGGGACTTGACAAAGAAGATATCGGCGGAGTTGCAGCTACAGAACTGGGAAGCAGAATGTTTACAGATGCCTATGAAAAAAGAGTTGATCCCAGGGGAAAAGTTTACTATTGGATGGCAGGTGAACTTATTAATGAACCGGAAGATGCTTCTACAGATATAGCAGCAGTCAGAAACAATAAAATTTCCATTACCCCTGTTACTTATGAAATGACAAGAACCAATATAATACAGGATTTGGAAGCCGATTTATGCAGAGAAGAACTGTGCAACTGGTTTTAGCGGGGTAACTATAAAAGAACAATTGTTACGAAATATCTCTATGCTATAATGAAAGAACAAATACATTAGCATAGGAGAAATATAATGTCTTTAAGAAATGAAAGAGGCAGAAAAGAATTAATGCGTGATATTTCGGAGATTTTACGTAAAGAAGTCCGAGGGCTCGAAGGCGTTGTATCCGTTGTGGATGTTGAAGTTTCTCACGACAATTCGTTTGCAAAAGTTTATTACAGCGTTCTGGGTTCAAACGAACAAGTCGAAAAAGATAAAGAAATTATAGAAAAATATACAGGAAAAGTCCGCTATGAAGTCGGTAAAAGAATCCGCCTGCGCGTAACACCCGAAATTAAATTTATATACTCTGACGGGCTTGAACAAGGCTCAAGGGTTTTAGACTTGATAGATAAAATCTCCAGAGGCGAGATAAAATAAAATGTTCGGATTTTTGAACATTTACAAGCCCAAAGGCAAAACTTCCCACGATGTCGTCGCATATCTGCGCCGTGTGACGGGAATTAAACAAATCGGACACACGGGAACTCTCGATCCTTTTGCAGAGGGTGTTCTGCCGGTATGTATCGGAAAAGCAACAAGACTCATTGAATATATGAATGATGACAAAGCATATATCGGCACCATACAGCTCGGTAAATCTACAACTACATATGATATTGAAGGTGAAATTGTAAACACTTCGGACAAAAAAGTTTCAACAAACCAAATTGAACAAGCTCTCAAAAATTTCAGAGGTGAGATTGAACAAATACCTCCTATATATTCCGCAATAAAAGTTAACGGGAAAAAGCTATACGAATACGCAAGAAAAGGCGAAGATATAGAAATTAAACCCCGAAAGGTTAATATAAAAGAATTGAAAATTTTAAATTTTAATAACGAAAATCTTGAATTGTATATTGAATGTTCAAAAGGAACATATATACGCGCAATAGCAAACGATTTAGGCGAAAAACTCGGAACTTTCGGGCATCTTACCAAACTTGTAAGAGTAAAAGCGGGAGACTTTTTGCTGCAAAATTCTGTTAAACTTGATGAACTTAATACAAAAGAAGCTGTTAACAACCATTTAATCTGTCCTCTGGATAAATTGAACTATCCCCGGTATGAATTGAACGATGAACAAAAAGAGAAAGTTTCACACGGCATGGCTTTGAGTTTTAATTCCGCAGAGGGAATTGTTATCTTAACATATAAAGACTCCCTTGCCGCCGTTGCAAAATCAGTCAAAAACAATCTCAAATGCCTGAAAGTGTTTCTTTAAATTGAAAAGCTGTATGGCTATTGTCGATTTGGGCTAAATATGATATAATACCCCTGTGTTTATTTGGAAAAAGGAGAATACGTATGGTGGAACAGTATTCAGATTGTGATTTTGAAACCCTTCTGGCAAAATACGATTACAATTTTAAAAGGGGTGATATTGTTAAAGGTGTTGTATGTGCGTACGAGTCCGACGGTGCAATCGTTGATATCGGTTCTAAATGTACGGCTTTCGTTCCGAGTTATGAAGTTTCCTCCGACAAAAAAGCAAGAGTTGAGGATGTTTTAGAACGAAATACCGAATATGAGTTTCTGATAACGCAAGATTGTGACGAAAACGGACGATTTACGCTTTCTTATAAGAAAGTACATCTTGCTCATACCTGGGCTGAACTTGAAAAAATAAAAGATGCCGATGAAACCATTGCAGTAACAGTTTCACAAATCGTCAAAGGCGGTCTGGTAGTTGATGTGTCCGGAATTCAAGGTTTTATTCCGCAAGGACAACTTTGCGCAAGAGAAACTATTTGCAACCCCGGTGACAAAATTGAGGTGAAAATTTTGACCCTTGATAAATCGCAGCATAATTTGATATTGTCAAATAAAAAAGTTTTTGAAACAAATATGGCTGAAACCAGAAAGAACGTATTTTCGCAGGTAGAAGTCGGGCAGGTAGTAAAAGGCGAAGTCGTAAGAATTACGGATTTCGGAGCTTTTGTTAATGTAGGAGGTGTTGACTGCCTTCTTCCGTTATCACAAATTTCCTGGAAATGGGTAGAGCATCCGACTGATTTATTAAAAGTCGGTCAGGAAATAAATGTTGAAATTATTGATATTGACCATGATAAACAAAGAATCAGTCTGAGTTTAAAAAATACAGAGCCTGATCCGTGGATAAAAGCGGAAGAAGAGCTGAAAGAAGGCGATGTTAAAGAAGGGATTATCACAAGGATTAAACCGTTTGGCGCATTTGTTGAGGTTCTGCCGGGCGTAGAAGCATTATTACCGCAGTCAGCACTCGCAGAATATCAGAACAAAACAAATTCTATTCTGAATGCGGGTGACAAAATTGATACCAAGATTATCAAATTCAACCCTAAGGACAAACGTATTTCGCTGGGACTTCCTACTGGCGATACTCCAGTTGAGTAAGAATTGAATTTACAGCCTCCGGTGCGAGTCCGACAATATTTTCAAAACTTCCTTCGTATTTATCAAGATAATTCGGAGGAAGTTCTTGTATGCCGTAGCTTCCTGCTTTATCAAGAGGGTTAAATGTATCAATATAATAATGAATCATCTCATCCGTCCAGGGGGTAAATCTGACATAACTGGTTGTTGCAATTGTCGCAGCACGATTTGTTTTCGTATTTATTCCGCAGGAAGCCGTAACCACCGAATGAGTTTTTCCCGCAAGAGATTTTAACATTTCAAAAGCTTCTTCTCTCGAGTGCGGTTTTCCCAGTATTTTATTATGCAAAACAACCACAGTGTCCGCAGCAAAAACAAGTGAATTTTTATCAACTCTTCTTACAACATCAAGACACTTTTGTGTTGCCAGATCTTCTATTTTTTCTTAAGAAAAAATATTATCTGCCAATTTTTCATCATAATTTGAGGGAATAACCTCAAACGTCAGTCCCATATCCGTAAAGATTTTCTTACGTCTTGGCGAATTTGATGCTAAGATAAGTCTCATTATTTGATTCCCTTAATTAAACCTTTTTATTATTCCAAATGGAATTTATTCCTTTTTTAGTAAAACCTTCGATTGTCATGTAGCTTTTATTTACAATATCAGGATTGTCAAAATGTTTGTTAAAAATCTTCAGAGCATTATCTATCTTTTTAAATATATTTTTCCAGCTTTCAAAAAAATCTTTATGAGAAACTTTAACTTCTCCGTTTTTATTATTAATCACAAGTTCTGTTTTACCCAGTTTAAGAATAGTCTCGCCTTGCATTTGTCTTTTGGGAGTTGTTTTATTAAAAATCAATCTGCCATCAATAAGTTTAACCTTAGTTTTTGGAGATGAAAGCTTTTTTGTTATAGTCGTTCTAAACAAAACATCAGTCTGTTCGTTTTTAGTTTCTGCATTCATTTTGGTAAGCAGTTCTTTAAGATTATCCATTTGATTTTCTCTAAGAACTCTTGCCTTCTTCTCAAATGCTATATTTGTATTCTGCATAGCTTGAATCTGCATATTACCCCCGAATATACTATTTAATACCCGTTTTCTATAAATTCTCTGACTCGAAATTTGGCACCCAGTGAATTTGCGATTTCCCCGCATTTTTTTGTATCTATATAATGTATTTTATCAAACCCCGATACAACACTGGCTGTAACATCTATTCCGGCTTCTTTGCAGGCTTTGATAAATTTTTTTACTTCTTCATACGCATTGGGAATTTTTGGTTTGCAAATATCATTATACCCGTTTGCATCAGAAGCATTAAGACTTATTGATACTGCATCAATAAGCTCTTTGAACTCTTCTGCAACATTTGTTCCGAATATTGCATTTGCATGCCCGTTTGTGTTAACCCGTATTTTTATTTCTGGATGATTTTTGCGTAAGTATTTGCAAAATTCCTTCATCATTTCGCGTCTCAAAAACGGTTCGCCGTATCCGCAAAACACAACTTCCTTTGGCGTCGGAGAGTACGTTTCAAACTGATGGATAATATCTTCTAAAGTGTAGTTATCATCATGCCACATTTCTGCACCGCAAACATCATCCTTTTGAGTTCTTAAACAGAAAACGCAGGAATTTGTACAAGAATTCGTGAGATTTACATAAACAGTCTCGGGAGACGGCTCATTATTTATGGAATAAACCAGAGTGTACATTTTACATTTCCCCTTTTTTTAGATTATACAATAAAAAAGCGGCGGCACCAAAATTTTTTTGGTGCCGCCGCTAAAGCTTTTTGCTATTATGCAACCGTAATTGCGGAAACAGGGCAAGCACCTGCCGCTTCTTTTACGCAATCTTCATTTCCTGCTATGTTAGAAGAATTAACTTCTGCTTTGTCCTCTACGTGGAATACAGCATCGCAAATTGATTCGCAAGCACCGCATCCGATACAAGAATCTTCAATAGTTACGTTCATTTGTTCTTCTCCTTTTTTATTATTACCCGCTCAGTTGCGGATAGATTTATTATAACATAAGATTAGCAATTTTTAAAATAACCAATCGGATATTCTGTCTGCAATCGAGTCGAATCCCTTGTTTATACCCAAATCTTTTGGTTCGATATTTTTTGAGTAATAAAGCACAGGAACTTTTTCTCTTGTATGGTCAGTTCCAGGAACGGTCGGGTCGCATCCGTGGTCGGCGGTTATAATCAAAAGATCGTTTTCGGAGATTAGCGGGAGAATTTTTTCCAGATAGTTATCAACTTCTTCAATGGCTTTCCCGTAACCTTCGGCATTATTTCTGTGTCCGTAAAGCATATCGGTGTCGACAAGGTTGGTAAATATTATTTCTCTTGCTTCATCCGTAATATTTACTCCCTGATACTTTATTTTTTCCAAATCAAGGGTTCCGTCGAGGGCTTTTATTGTCAATTCCAGACCTTCTTTGTTTGAACCCGTGTGAATTGCATGGGTAATTCCCGCTTTTGAGAAGATGTCCTCAATTTTTCCTATGCCGATAACTTTTGCACCCGCATTTTTCACTTTGTCTAAAAGTGTGGGTTTGGGCGGTTTCATTGAGTAATCTCTTCTGTCTTTGGAGATTCGGGTTGGTTTTCCGTCTATTATTTTGTAAGGTCTTGCGATTACTCTTGCGACGTTATAATTTCCTTCATCCAAGATATGACGTGCAATTTCGCACCATTTATACAAAGTTTCCAAAGGTATCATATCCGTATCAAGTGCGATTTGGAAAACACTGTCTGCTGATGTGTACACAATCGGATATTTTGTCTTGTGGTGTTCGTCGTTAAGCTTTTCAATAATAGCCGTTCCGCTTGCGGGAATGTTTGCCAAGACGCTTCCGCAGCCTGTTTCTTCAATAAATTTATCAATAAGCTCCTTCGGAAAACCGTTTGGAAAAGTCGCAAAAGGTTTTTCAGAAACCAGACCCGCAATTTCCCAGTGACCGGTTGTCGTATCTTTGCCTTTGGATTTTTCTTCCAGTGTCCCGTACTGTGCAATCGGGGTTGCGGTCTTTTTTATCCCTTTAAAGTCCTGAATATTACCCAAACCCATTGCTTCCATTACGGGTAAATCAAGCCCGTTATTAAATTCGCAAACATTTTTCAGGGTATTACACTCTTTTATGTCGCCGAATTCTTCACAATCCGGCATTGCACCTATCCCCATTGAATCTATTACAATAATCACCGCTCTTTTTTTCATCTTATTCCTCCGTGTTTTATTATAACATGTTTTATGTTATTATTTATACCATAATAAGAGTTGGGGCATTCGCCCGTAATTAATATATTAGGAGAAAAATTTATGCAGGCAAGACGTGCGGCAAGAGAACTTGCACTTATATTATTTTCACAATTCGATAAAGAAATTACAAAATATTCAAGAAAAGATTTTGAAGATATAATGCTTAAATCTGTCAGAATACTTTCTAACTCTGCGTCAGAAGAGCTTAAACTTACCGTCGGTTCTTTGATTGATATAAAAGATGCTCTCGATACTTATGAAGCGGAACATGAATCAAACCTTGCAAGACCTATGGGGGCGAAAAATAAACCCGTTAAAATACCTATGACAGACGAGATGATAAAAAAGGTGGACATAATGCTTGATGTTGCGGAAAAAGCCGTTCTTGCACTTGAGATTGCAGAATTTGCAACACTCGAAAATCAGTCTGAAGTAAAAAATTACACCGTGGAAATTGCGGAACAATTTAAACTTCACCACAATGATATAGATGCCGAAATCCAGAAATATTCTAACGGCTGGGATATTTCAAGACTCGTAAAAATGGATAAAGATATTTTGAGAATTGCGATTACGGAACTTCTCTATACAAAAGGCGCGCCTTTAAAAGTTGTTGTTGATGAAGCTGTTGAACTTGCGAAAAAATATTCAACAGAAGATTCTTCTTCTTTTGTAAATGGTATTTTAGCAAAAGTAATTGTAGAAAACGGTTTAAAATAAGCAATGTTTAATTTTTTTGATAAATTAAAAAGTACCGTATCCAAAACCGCACAGGCCTTAATCGGAAATGTTACCGATGCAGTTTCTTCTGAAGAAGAATTTTCCGAATTTGTTCTTGATGATATGGAAGACACCTTGATAGGTGCTGATTTGGGCGTCGGATATGCGGCAGAATTGGTTGATAAACTTCGTTCGCAGAATAAAATTAAACCGTCGCAGGTCAAAGAATATTTGTATAATGAATTTATGAAAACTCTTGATGCGGCGGGTTCTTGTCGTATGAATTATGAAGACGGGAAATTGAATATTTATTTTATTACAGGAGTAAACGGAGCCGGCAAAACTACTTTAATCGGTAAATTGGCATACAGATTTAAACAAGAGGGCAAAAAGGTTTTGATTGCTGCCGGTGATACTTTTAGGGCAGCAGCAGAGGAACAGGCGGATATCTGGTCAAAGCGTTCCGGAGCTGATATTGTAAGGCGTGATAAGGCAGATCCGGCATCAGTTGTGTATGAAGCAATACAAAAAGCAAGAAATGAAAATTATGATGTTATTCTTGTTGATACTGCGGGCAGGCTTCAGAATAAGTTTAATTTAATGGAAGAACTGGCGAAAATAAAAAATGTAATCGATAAAAATGCTCCGGATGAATTGAGAGAAAGTATACTTGTAATTGATGCAAACACAGGTCAAAACGGATTGCAGCAGGCGAAAGTTTTTAAAGAATGCGTTAATTTGACTGCCGTTGCTCTCACAAAACTGGACGGTTCGGCTAAAGGAGCAATCGTTCTTGCAATAGCAAAAGAACTCGGACTTCCTGTTAAACTCGCAGGAGCCGGTGGAAAAATGGAAGATTTAAAAGATTTTAACTCTGCAGAATTTATACAGGCATTATTTGTATAAAAGAGTCTTATTTGTTTCAAATCCTTATTATTATAAAAATCATAAAACCGGCATATTTTGAGTTTGTTGATATTAAACCGTTGATAAAAGAATTAAGTACGCTAAAGATGTCCCCAAAATAAGAGTAGTTGATTTTAATTTTTCTCTTGATGCAATAAATTATGTAAACAAAATGCTTGTTGACGTAAGCAATGCTCATAAAGGGAAATTCTTCATGCCTACAAGACTCCGGTATCTTGAAACTAAAGCCTACAAGATACGTAGGATATGGTAAATCACGGATTTACCGCATTCTTATTTGCTCTCAAACCACCTAAAAGCATTGATACTACTAACAAAAAAAACCTCAAGAGGGTCAATTTGTAAATGGCGGGAACAATGCTTCTAGGTTCGAACGGTTAGCTCAAAGCTATGCAAGCAATCTATTTCATTATAGTAAATTTAAGCAACTTGAACAGTGTATCCAAGTTCTTTAATGATTTTCAACGCTGTTGATAGTTGAGGTTGCTGCTCTCCGTTAAAAATAGCATAAAGATTGCTTCTGGATATACCAGTTTTTTTAGATATTCCTAAAATAGAATCTTTTGCCCTTACAGCATATTCTAAAGCTTTTACAAAAGCATTTAAGTCATTGTCTTGCAAAAACTCTTGAAAACCGATATTAATCCATTCTTTAATATCGTCATCCGTTTTTAAATCATCTAATATGTATTTATTGAAAGATTTTGATTTATTCATTTTTCATTCTCCATTGTTTAAGAAGTTCGTTTGCTTTTTCAATATCTTTAGATTGTTTAGATTTATCACCACCATTTATTAACAAAATTATTTTATTGTTTTCTTCTGTATAATAAACTCTATAACCTTTGCCAAAATTAAACCGTAATTCTGAAATATTATCATTTAATTTTTTGTAATCTCCAAAATTACCATCTTCGATTCTTAGTATTCTTTGGTTTATACGTTTTCTTGTAATACTGTCTAAAGAATTTAACCATTCAATAATCGGAGC